>DASZJK010000127.1:0-3257 GCA_035948155.1 Candidatus Dormiibacterota bacterium | reverse complement strand
CTTGCCGGCGCCGTTGGCCCCGAGGAATCCGAAGATCTCTCCTCGCGCCACCTGGAAGCTCACGCCGTCGACCGCCTGGAGCATCCCGTAGCGCTTGACCAGGTTTCGCGCCTCGACCGCGAAGGAGGCGGGCGCTGTGCTCATTTCCAGTGCCGGTCGAGCTCGGAGGCGTACTTCGCGCCGATGCTGTCCGCGTTGGTCAGCAGCCAGTTGTCGAGCCGCCGGGTGCCGCGCGGCCTTTCATGCGAGACCAGCAGCTCCTGCATCAGGCCATCCAGCTCCGGCTCATTGAGCATCACGTCCTTCATGAACCTGCCGATGAGCCTGGTGGCCCGCATCGTGTTCCTGGGCGAGAGGTACACGAATCGAGGATGCCGGCCCACGGCGATGGCGATCGATTCGACCATCTCGCTGTAGTAGATGATGTCGGGTCCGGCAGCGTCGACGGTCACGTTGTCGACCTGCTCCGCGGCCCAGGTCGCGATCTCGGCCACGTCTTCTCCCGCGACCGGTTGCAGCCGGTAGTCGCCCCGGCCTGGGATGCCGAACACGGGCAGTCTTCTGAGCAGCCACGCGATGTTGTTGATCAGGATGTCGCCCTGGCCAAAGATCAATGTCGGGCGGATGATCGCCCACGACAGACCGGACTCGCGTACCGCGCGCTCCGCGCGAGCCTTGCCCGCGTAGTAGTCGAGCGGCGAGTCCTCCGAAGGGTTGCTGACAGAGATGTGGACGACCCTACGGACCCCGGCGTCCCTGGCGGCCCCAATGAGGATTCGCGTGTTCGCGACGGCGTCGCCGAAACGCACCTTCCCATGATGGAAGCGGACCCAGTAGGTGTTGTAGAGGACATCAGCCCCGCGAAGGCTTTCCACCAATGCCTCGCGATCAGCGAACTGAAGCGGCGCCACCTCAGCATTCACGTCCTCAGTTCCCTCGCGCTGCGGGTGGTTGGTCAGGGTCTTGATCGGCCGCTCGAGCGTCATGAGGCGCCGCGCGATGAACCTGCCCGTGAAGCTGAAAGCGCCCGTGACCACATCGAAGGACCCCGGCTCCATCAGAACGGAAAGCGCGTGAGGTCATAGGCCGCCGATCCCGGCCGCACGTGGCCCGTGATGACGACCCGGGGACGGTGGCGCACCGCCTCTGCGGGATGCACCTCCGGCCGGAGCCCGTTGAAGATCGGAAAGCGAAGGGTGCCGTCCGGCGACCATTCCGAGTAGCGGATGCTGACCACGAGCTCCGGGCGGACCCAGTTCACCGGCCGCACCATGATCGGCGGCGGCTCGAGCGGCGATTCCTCCGTCGAGATCTCGACCAGCCGCTCGCGCAGCACGCGTATCGCGTCGGCGTCGTAACCGCCGCCGACGGTTCCGCATGGCAGCAGCCGTCCGTCTTCGTGGTACCCGACGACGAGCGCATCAAAGGGTTGGTCCCCGGTCCAGCCGATGACCACGAAGTCATCGGATTTGACCGCCTTGACCTTCAGCCAGAAGGGACTTCGCTGGCCCGGGACGTACGGACTCTGGCGGTGCTTCGCCACGACGCCCTCGAGTCCGCGCTCGAGGCACGCCTCGAACAGCTCGACCCCGTCCTCTTCTATGTGGTCGGGCACGAAGATGTGGCCGCCTGCCTCGACCGATCTGGCCAGCCGCGCCCGGCGACGGAGGACGGGCTGGCGCATCAGCGGCCGGCCCTCGAGGTAGAGCGCGTCGAAGGCGAGGTAGGCGGTCGGGATCTCGTTGCGCAGCGCGGCGCCCCTCGCCAGGCGCTGGCGTAGGCGGTGATAGTCGGGCCGGCCCTCGACGTCGGTGGCAACGAGCTCGCCGTCGATGACGCTGCCGGGCGGCACGCGCTTGGCCGCGGCGACCACCTCGGGCACGTCAGCGGTCAGGTCGCTCAGGCCGCGGTCGTGCAGGCGGATCGTCCCGTCGGCGTCGCGGAACAGGATGCAACGAAGACCGTCCCACTTGACCTCGAAGAGGTACTCGGGGGAGCTGAACGGCGCCTCGGCCGACGCGGCCTGCATGGGCCGCACCTCGCCGGGGAAGCTCTCGAGCTCGATCTGGAGCTGGTCCGGATCCTGCATCCGGTTCAGATTAGGGGCCCGAGGGCTACGAAGCTTTACGCCGTCTCCTGGTCTCGGCGGCCGGCTTTTCCTTGGAGGCGCGCTGCTTCTTGGCCTGCTCGACCGACTGCCTCAGCGCCTCCATCAGGTCCATGACCTTGGCCGGCTGCGGGGCCTCGGGCGCTTCGATGACCTCGCCCTCCATCTTGGCCTTGACCACCTTCAGCACCGCCTCGCGGTACTCGTCTTTGTAGCGGCTGGGGTCGAAGCTGTCGGCCAGGCTCTCGATGAGCGCCTTCGCCATCTCGAGCTCCTTGGGGTTGATCTTCACCTCGCCCTCGAGGCCCTTCAGCCCCTCTTCGGAGCGGATCTCGTCCGGCCAGTGCAGGGTGTTCATCAGGAGCCCCTTGCCGTTCGGGTGCAGCGCCGCGAGGTGTTCCTTGTCGCGCAGCGCGATCTTGGCGATCGCCATCTTGCCGGTCGCCTGCAGCGCCTGCCGCAGCAGCTGGTATGGCTTCTTGCCCAGCTCCTCGGGCTCGACAAAGTAGGCGTTGTCGAAGTAAAGGCCCGGCTCGATCTCATCGACCGGCACGAACTCCGAGATGTCGATGGCGTGCGCAGTCGGAAGCGGCAGGTTGTCGAGGTCCTTGTCGTCGATGATCACGTAGCGGTCCTTGCCGACCTCGTAGCCGCGAAGGATCTCGCTGTACTGCACCTCGTGGTCGCCCTCCGCGCACCACCGCTTGTAGGAGATCGGCGAGTGGTGGTCAGGACACAGCTGGCGGAACGACACACGGGAAGTCGCCTCGGTCGCGTTGTAGAGACGGATCGGGATGGAGACCATCCCGAAAGAGACCACGCCTTTCCACATCGATCGCGGCATGGCGACGCAGTTTACCTCCTGAGTTCGCTGTTGGCTACATTTCGTAAGTCAGGCGCCGACGTCGCGCCTCTGCATGGCAAGTATCGAGCTTCCGATGCCGGCGAGTGTGAGGAGGAGGAGCAGCACGACGCTCCGGCCCTCGATGTCGCTCGCCAGTGGGGCGCCCACCAGCCTGAAGGGCGAGATGTCCTGCACCCAGCGGGGCAGCCCGAGCGGGCCTCCGATCTGATCGTCCAGGTAGCTGGCAAGGAGGAGCGCGCCGAACAATGTCGGGGCTGCTCGGGGCACCGACGCGGCTAGCAGCGA
>DASZJK010000126.1:0-6164 GCA_035948155.1 Candidatus Dormiibacterota bacterium | reverse complement strand
GCGGGTAGACCCGGGCCAGGAGCTGCTCGCGGTCGGCGCGGAGACAGCCGCTGGAGTCGGTGCTCACGGCCGGAGGTGCGTACACACCCCACGCGCCGGAGCCGTTCTCCTTCCAGGTCCAGAAGGCGAAGCCCGTGCGGTGGATCTCCTGCTCGACGACCTGCGAGGCGAGCAGGCGACTGTCGTCGCCGGGAGGACTGCCGAACTCCGACACGAAGAGCGCTGCGCCCATCGACCGGGCCTCGTGCTCCGCCAGTGAATAGCTCTGGTCGTAACCACCCCATGGATAAGAGGAGCTCGAGACGAGCGTGGGCACCAGGTGGTCGATCGTGTAGAAGTGCGTGTAGGCGTGGAGCGCGAGCACCAGGTTGGGGTACGAGCTGAGCGGCATCGAGAGATGCGTCGGGAAATCAGTCACCTCGCGGAGCAGCCCGGTGTCGAGAAAGATCAGGTGCCGCGTGTCGTCGGCGCCGAGGTCGCGATATCCGCAGACGGCGGGCATGAAAAAACCTGACCAGCACGGAAGTCCGTCGTGGGCGCCTGTGATCGCGTCGATCGCGCGTCTATAGAAAGGAAAGAGCAGAAGGTCCTCGAAACCGGGTGGGAGTCCCCAGCCGATGAGCGGTTCGTTGTAGATCCCGTACCCGACGACGACCGGGTCGTCGCGGAATCGCTTCGCGATGAACGCCAGCGCCGCGAGATACTCGTCCTGGATCCCGTTGCGGTCGTACCAGAAGTTGGTCGTCGCTTCGAAGACTGCCGGGTTGACCTCGCGCTGCTTGGCGTACACATGCGACGGAATTCCGTCCGTGATAGTCGCCCAGGGCGGAGCGCCGCTGTACTGGCCCAGGTCGACAGAGGAGTCGCTCGCGCCCACGTAGTTGGAGTACGCGTTCTGGTGCATGTCGACGATCACATAGATGTGCTGGTCGCGCGCCCAGTCGACGATCTGCGCGACGCGGTCGAGGTACGTCTGGTCGAAGGTGCCCCGCTGCGGCTCGAGGAGGCTCCACGAGAGCGGGAGCCGCATCAGGTTGAACCCAAGTTGCGCCATCTGCGCGATGTCGGCCTGGCAGAGGGGCGGGTATTTGCTCGACGCCTTGTTGGCGGGGCATTCTCCGTTTTCGTACGCGCTCGCCTCGAGCGGGTAGGGAGGTGCGTTGCTGGGGCCGAACTCGAGCAGCGACGCGGGCGTGGCGCCGTGGAGAAAGACCATCCGGCCCTGCTCGTCGGCGATGTAAGGAATCTCCCCCGCGCGGTGCTCGACGTGCAGCCAGGGGAGCGCGCCCGCCGGACCGCGAGATGACGCCGGCGCAGGGGTGATCCGTGTCGCGAACGACGCCAGCATCGCGCCCGGGTAGGTGAGCAGTGCGACAAGCGCGACGCCGACGACGAGCAGAGCGCGCCGCATCAAGCGGCCAGGATCCAGTACCCGACCCCTGCGACGATCACGGCGATCCCGATGACCCCGGCGACGAGGCCTGTCGTGGCGCTGGCGGCGCCCCGGAGCTCGCCGTTGGAGGCGCGAATCCTGAGCAGGGATCGGGTCGCGCTGAAGATCGCAAACGGGGCGAAGATTCCGAACCACAGGGCGAGGAGTCCCAGCACCAGGGCTCGCGTCGCCCCGCGATCCCTCAACTCAGGGGTAGGTTGGCCCCTCCCCATTCATGGGGAGGGGTCAGGGGTGGGGTCTCACCAGAGCTTGCCGCCCCCCAGGAGGATGTAGAGGATCGGGCCGATGCCCCAGAAGAAGCTGATGACGATCCACAGCACCTTCGACAGGCCGCTCATGTCCTGGCGGTTGACGATGTTGATGACCGCGAGGACGAACGCGACGGGGTGGAGGAAGATGGCGATGAGAACCTCGACGAGGAACTTGATCACAGCGCGATCTCGACCGGCGGCCAGCCACCTGCCGGGACGTACTCACCGTCCTCCATCCGGTCGTACGAAGCACGGATACCACCGCCGGCGATCACGCGCATAGCTTGGAGGAAACGGTCGACCTCCGCGTCGGTGTTGTAGGGCGCAAGGCTCGCCCGCACCGCTCCCGGCAGCGCTTTGCGCCGGCCTGTTGCCATCTCATCGAAGATCCTGCCGACGTCGTCCTTTGACATGTGCATCAGGTGGATGAGGTAAGGGTGCGCGCAGAAGCACCCGTGGCGCACGGCGATCCCCCATTCGTGGCTCAGCGCCGCGGCCACGAGACCATGGTCGAGTCCCTCGACCACATAGCTTGCAAGGGCGAGACGGCCCTCGAGTTGGTCGGGGCTGCCGAGAACGCCCACGCCCTGGATCCGTCGCAAACCGTCCAGCAGGCGACGCCCCAGGCGCAGCTCCTCCTCGAGCATCGCATCGAAACCGAGCTCGAGAAGCGTGTCGATGGCGACGCCAAGCGCGACGGCCCCCATCACGTTGGGCGATCCTGCCTCCTCGCGGTCCGGCAGGTCGGCCCAGATCGTGTCGTCCCAGGTGACGATCTGGATTGCCCCGCCGCCCATCACCTCCGGTGCGCCGGTGAAGAAATCGCGTGGAGCGACCAGCACCCCTGCGCCGTACGGCGCGTACATCTTGTGACCCGACAACGACACGAAATCGAGGTGCCCCGGATCGCCGGCCGGCCGCACGTCGATGCGGTGGTGGGGCGCGAGCTGCGCGGCGTCGACCGAGATAAGAGCGCCGTGGCGGTGCGCGAGCTCGGCCACCTCGTGGATCGGCGACACGAAGCCGGTGACGTTGGAGGCGCCGCATACCGCGACGAGGCCAATCGTCCCATCAGCCGTTTGCAGTGCCTTGTCGATCGCGCCCAGGTCGATCTGCCCGTCCTCGGTCAGCTCGACCATCACGTGCCCGCTGCGATGCCGCCAGGGAAGAAGGTCGGCGTGGTGCTCCATCTCGGTAACCAGGACGCGCCGGCCGTCGAGTCTCGCCTGCTCAGCGGCGATCCGGTTCAAGGCGTCAGTCGTGCCCTTGACGAAGATCACGACCTGTGCGTCGTCGTCGATGTTGAGAAAGCGGCCGACGTGTTGGCGCGCTCGTTCGTAGGCCTCGGTGGAGACACGGGACTTGTAACCGGTTCCTCGATGAACGCTCGAATACACCTCGGCGAAGGAGTTGATCGCCGAACGCACGCGTTTCAGCGGGGGCGTGCTGGCGGCGTTGTCGAAGTTGATGCCGGTGACCGAACCCCCGCCGAAGACCGGAACGGGCAGGTCGACCCCGGCGAAGTGCTCACGCCACACGTTCGCGCCTAAATCTAACTCCGGACCGGGAAAAAGCCATCCTGTCGCAGGCGCACTAGCGAAAGGCCCTTGCGTTGTGTTATTGACACGAGAGCCGGTATGAACAACGGGTCGGACTCCAGCCTCGCCGCCCGGGAGCTCAGCTTCCTGGTGCGCCTCGCCCAGGCCGCGGCGTCCACGCAGGTGCCCGACGAGCTGCTCGAGCTGATCATCCGCGAGACGACCTCGGCGATCGGGACGGACGTCTGCTCGCTCTACCTGCTGAGCCCGCCGGGCGCCGAGCTCCTGCTCACGGCGACCAACGGCCTCAACGAAAACATGATCGGCAAGGTGCGCATGAAGGTGGGGGAGGGCATCACGGGCTGGGTCGCCGAGTCGCGTCGGCCTGCAGTGGTCCCCGATGTGAGCAAGGAGCCGCACTGGAAGTGGGTGCCCGGGCTCGACGAGGACCGCTTCCACTCCATGGCGTCGGTGCCCATCGAGTCGGGGCCGCGGCTCGTCGGGGTCCTGAACGTCCAGAGCACCGAGCGGCGCGAGTTCAACTCGGGTGACATCGATTTCCTGCGCGCCATCGCGGCGCAGGTGGCGGGAATCCTGGAGCGGAGCGAGCTGCAGCGCCGGACCGAGGTGCAGCTGGCCGAGATCCAGCTTTCGCACGACATCCACGAGCGCTTCACCAGGCTCTCGCTCGACGGGGCGGGCATCCACTCGATCCTGGACGTGATCGGCTCGCTGGCCGGGGGACGCGCGGCGCTGTACTCCGCGGATGGGTACCGGATCCGGGGGCCCGGCGAATCCACCGACGGTATGCCCCAGAGGATCCATCTGCCCGCGGCGCCGAGCTCGATCGGCCGCGAGCTGCGCATCAGCGTGGGGCGGCCGCCACGGCCCATCGACGTCGTCCCGGTGCGCGCAGGGGCCGACGTCCTCGGCCTTCTGGCGGTCGACCTCGACCAGCGCGCCGCCGACGCGGAAGGCCGGGTGCGGGCGCTCGAGCACGGATCGACGGTGCTGGCGCTGGAGCTGTCCAAGGAGCGGGCGGCCGCCGAGGTCGAGCGACGCTTGCGCGGCGACCTGGTGGAAGAGGTTCTGGCCGGTGGGCTCGAATCCGAGGAGGCCGAGCGAATCGCCCGCCAGGCCGAGCGGTTGGGTCATCGGCTCCCTCAGCGAGCGTGGGTCGTGGTGCTCGAGGCGGACGACGACCAGACCGAGGCCGCCCTCGCGGCGCGCGGACAGCAGGACCGCCTGGACGGCGCGCTGAGCGGCCTGGTCCGTTCGCGCATTCCAGGCGCCTTGACCCTCGTGCGCTCAGCCTCAGCGGTGTTCCTCGTGCCGGACGAGCTCGCGTCTGATCTGCAGGCCGTGGAGAAGCTGGGCGCGCAGGTTCTTGCGGCGGCGGCTCCGGTCATGAAGCCAGGGTCCGCGTCGGTCGGCATCGGCAACCTGGCCAACGGCGTGGGCGAGCTTGCGCGCTCGCACGTCGAGGCGCGGCAAGCCCTGCGGCTCACGCGTCGCGCGGGTGGGCGCGGGCGCGTGGCGTCGTACCGGTCGCTTGGCGCGTTTCGCTTGCTGCTCGAGGTCCAGAGCCCGGACGCGCTGCGGCGCTTCGTCAACGAGCTGCTCGGTCCGCTGCTGCAGTACGCGCAGTCGCGCGACACCCCGCTGCTCGAAACGCTCGAGGCGCTCTCGGCGGCGCGCTGGATTCGCCGCGCCGGGGCGCGGCAGCTTGGCATTCACATCAATTCGATGACGTACCGGGTCGAGCGGATCCAGGCGCTGACGGGGCTGCAGCTCGACGATCCGGAGACGCGGGTCGCGATCTCGATCGCGCTTCGCGCCCGGGCGATGCTCGGGATGTAGCTGAGTTGTTCACCGTCGAGCAGCGCGATGCGTTCCGCGATCGCATCTTGGTCCTTGCCCAGAACGACGCGCGGGTCGTTGCCGGCGCGATGGTGGGCTCCCTGGCCCTCGGCGGAGGCGATCGCTTCTCCGACCTCGACCTGACCTTCGCCGTCGCTGACGACGTGCCAGTCGCCGAAGTGCTCGACGACTGGACGGCCACGCTCAAGGACGACGCCGCCGCGGTAGTGCTCGTCGACCTCGAGCGCGGGTCAACGACGTACCGCGTGTTTCTGTTGCCGAACGCTCTTCAATTCGACCTGTCGATGACCCCGGCCGCACGGTTTGCGCCGGCCGGACCGAAGTTCCGGCTGGTGTTTGGCGAGGCCATTGGGCCCGAGACGCCCGCGAAGCCGCCCTACGCGGCGGACCTCTTCGGCTGGGGGGTCATCTATGCGCTGCATTCGCGGTCGTGCATCGGACGTGGCCGTGTGATGCAGGCCGAGCACTACATCGGCGCTGTCCGGGACCACGCTCTCTCACTCGCCTGCCTCACGCGTGGATTGACCGCGGTGCAGGCGCGCGGTTACGACGACCTGCCCGCAGACGTCCGCGCCGGCTTCGATTCGACCCATATCGCATCGCTCCATCCCGCCCAGCTCGAGAGCGCACTCTCCGCGGCAGTCCGAGAGCTGTTACACCATGGGAGGGAGGCCGGTGTGCGGAGCGCCGACGCCTCAGCGCAACGACTGGGTGAGCTGGTCTGAGCTAGATCAAGCCTGGTTGGCGCCAAAAGTGTCTACGGAACGTGGCGATAGACCCTTTTGGCGCCAAAGCGTCTATGAAGGCGTCCATCATGAGGGAGGGCCCCGGCATGTGCCGGGGCCCCCGGAGTAACCGTTTTCGAGCTACACGTCGGAGTAGAGCATGAACTCCCATGGATGCGGCCGGAGCGCGACCGGGTCGACTTCCTTCTTGCGCTTGTACTCGATCCACGTGTCGATGACGTCCTTCGTGAAGACGCCGCCCTCGAGAAGGAATGCGTTGTCGCTCTCGAGCGCATCGAGCGCCTCCGCGAGCGAG
>DASZJK010000125.1:0-3930 GCA_035948155.1 Candidatus Dormiibacterota bacterium | reverse complement strand
GGCGCGAGCGGTTCGATGTCGCCATAGGTGCGGACGAATCCTCTTGGGATCGCGCGGACCCGTTCGACGATCCGCGCTTCTCGAGCCTCAGTGGCGAGCGGTGCCTTTCGCATACGCCCATTTGATCAGAGCGCGACACTTTCGCCGTGACCACGGCTGTGCTGCTTGGCCTCGACATCGGAACGAGCGGCGCCCGCTGCGTGGCGGTCGATGACAAAGGGCGCGTTGTCGCGAGCGCAGTCGCTCAATACCCCCTTCTGTCGCCACGTCCGGGTTGGTCGGAACAGAACCCCGAGAGCTGGTGGGAGGCGGCGCGCGCCGTCATCGCCGGTGCCGCAGCCGAAGCTGGAGGCGAGGTCACCGCGACCGGGCTGACCGGCCAGATGCACGGCGCTGTCTTCCTCGACGCGAAGGACGAGGTCATCCGGCCCGCCCTTCTCTGGAACGACCAGAGGACCGCCGCCCAGGCCGATGCAATCACGCGACGAATCGGAGCCCAGCGCCTGAATGAGATCGCCGGCAACCCCGCGCTGACGGGCTTCCAGGCGCCGAAGATCCTGTGGCTTCGCGACGAGGAGCCAGACAGATACGCGCGCGTCGCCACCGTGATGCTGCCCAAGGACTACGTCCGCCTGCGCCTCACCGGCGAGAAGTCGACCGATGTCTCCGACGCTTCCGGCACTCTGCTCCTCGACCTGCGAAAGCGCGACTGGTCCGAGGAGATCCTCGACGCGCTCGATATTCCGAGCTCCTGGCTGCCCCCGGTCTACGAGAGTCCCCAGGTCGCAGCCGCCGGCGACAACGCGGCGGCTGCGATCGGCACCGGGATAATCCGCGATGGTCTCGCCAGCTGCTCGATCGGCACCAGCGGCGTCCTGTTCGCGCACACCGACGCGCTGTCTTTGGATCCACAGGGCCGCCTCCACGCGTTCTGCCACGCGGTGCCGGGCCGGTATCACCTGATGGGCGTGACCCTCGCCGCGGGAGGCGCGCTCAGGTGGTGGCGCGACCTGATCGGTGAAACCGACTACGACAGGCTCACCGAGCGCGCCGCGACCGCGCCGCCAGGCTCCGAGGGCCTGGTGTTTCTGCCCTACCTTACCGGCGAACGCAGCCCGCACCTCGACCCGCACGCTCGGGGAGTGTTCTTCGGCCTGACATCGCGCCACGACCTCGGTCACATGACCCGGGCGGTGATGGAGGGAGTCGCGTTCAGCCTCCGCGACTCGCTCGAAGTCATGCAAGAGCTGGGTGCTTCTCCGCGCGAGGTGCGCGCCACCGGCGCCGGAACACGGAACCCCTTCTGGCTTCAGCTCCTTGCCGACGTTTTCGCACGGCCCATCGTGCGAACCGTCGTCGACGAGGGTCCCGCCTACGGGGCGGCGCTTCTTGCCGGCGTCGCCGCGGGAGCGTTCGCAAGCGTTGAGGAGGCGTGCGAATCAATCGAGATCAGCCCGGACGTCTGCGAGCCCGATCAACAGCGAGCGCGCCTCTACGACGAGTACTACAGCGCTTATCGATCTCTCTATCCCGCGACCGCCGGCACCATGCATGCGCTCTCCAGGCTCGCCTCAGAATGGGAAACGTGAGGGTTCCCGAGCAACTACGCGTGCTGTTCGACGAGCCGGCCCTTGGCCACGTTTCCTACCTGAACGACAAAGGCCAGATCGTGACCTTTCCGATGTGGATCGATTACGACGGCGAGCGCATCCTGACCAGCTCTCCGGTCGGATCGCGCAAGGGCCAGGCGTTTCGCAAGCGCCCGCAGGTCGCGGTCTCCATCGTCAGCACGACCAATCCGTGGCTGTGGCTGTCCGTAAGCGGGCGCGTGATCGACATCAAGCCGGACGAGAACCTCGAGTTCATCGACCGCATGGCGCGCAAATACACAGGACGCGAGTACTCGCGCCGCACCCCGCGCGAGATCTTCACCATCGAGATCGACCGCGTGAGCCCCAACGATCGACAGCTCGCAAGGACCGGTCGCGATTAGTTCGCACACGCGACGTGGTCTAACGGTGCAACTGACGATTCACTGGAGGTCGAGATGAGACTTGTCGCGACGGAATACCTTTCGCTCGACGGCGTGTTCGAAGAGCCCGGCCACTGGTCGGGTCCGTATTTCGACGACCAGGCGCAGCAGTTCAAGTTCGATGAGCTGAAGGCCGCCGACGGTCAGCTGCTGGGACGCCTCACCTACGAAGGCTTCGCGAAGGCGTGGCCGACGATGGAGGGCACCGGCGATTTCGGCGTGAAGATGAACACGATGCCGAAGTACGTGGTGACCTCGACGCTGAAGCAGCTGGACTGGACCGGCTCCAGGCGCCTCGACGGTGACGTCCAGGAAGAAGTGCGGAAGCTCAAGGCGCAGCCCGGCCGCGACCTCCTCCTCCCGGGCAGCGGACAGCTGTTCCGCGCGCTGACGCGCGCTGGTCTGATCGACGTCTACCGGTTCATGGTGCACCCGGTCATCCTCGGCAGCGGGAAACGTCTCTTCACGGATGACACCCCGAAACAGCAGTTGAGACTCATCGACACCAAGACGTTCAGCAAAGGCATCGTCGTCATGGAGTACGAGCGCGCGTAGTGGCCGAGATCGACGACTGGCTGAAGCTCGACATCCGCGTTGGACGGATCGCCGAGGTGCGCGAGCTGCCTGAGGCGAGGAAGCCCTCGTATCGGCTGCGGATCGACTTCGGCCCACTGGGCACGCGGCAGTCGGTCGCGGCGGCCAGGACCGACTATCCGAGTGGCGCCGAGCTGGTCGGCCGGCAGGTCGTCTGCGTGTTCAACCTGCCGCCGCGGCGCGTGGCGGGGGTCAGCTCGGAGGTGCTGGTCCTGGCCGCGACCCAGGCCGACGGGACGCTCCGGCTGCTCCAGCCCGACAGCGTCGCCGAGCCTGGCAGCCGAATCACGTGAAGCGGCTTGGCGCGGATGGCCGCGGAGGCTGGTGCGGAGGACGCAGCTAGAATCGGGGCAGTGTCGACTCCATCCGCAACGCTTGCGCCTGCGCACGAGTTCGGTGAGCTCGAGCGGTACCGCGGCGAGCTGACCGCGTACTGCTACCGCATGCTCGGCTCGCCATTCGACGCCGAGGACGCGGTGCAGGACGCATTCGTCCGCGCGTGGCGGAGCCGGGACAAGTTCGAGGGACGCGCGGCGATGCGTTCGTGGCTCTACCGAATCGCGACCAACGTCTGCAGCGACACTCTCAAAGGCAAGGAGAGGCGCGCCCGGCCGATGGACTTCGGGCCATCGAGCCAGCCGATCGAGTCCAACCTTCACATCCCCGACGAGATCACGTGGCTCGAGCCCATCCCGATGCGCCTCATCTCTCCGGACCGCGACCCGGCCGACGTCGCCGTGGCCAACGAATCGATCCGCCTTGCGTTCGTGGCGGCGCTGCAGCACCTGCCGGCGCGCCAGCGGGCGGTGCTGATCCTGCGCGAGGTGCTGGACTGGCAGGCTTCCGAGGTTGCGGAATTGCTGGACACGTCGGTCGCCTCGGTCAACAGCGCGCTGCAGAGAGCGCGAGCCACCATTTCAAAGACCAACGCCGCGCAGGAGTCGCCGCAACCGTTGAGCGATGAGGACGGGAAGATGCTCGAGCGTTACGTCTCCGCGTTCGAGCGCTACGACGTCACCGCGCTGACCGCGCTGCTGCGCGAGGACGCGCGCCAGTCGATGCCGCCGTACGACATGTGGCTCGCCGGACGCGACGACGTGCTGGCGTGGTGGTTCGGTCCGGGCATCGCCTGCAAGGGATCGCGCGTCATCCCGACAGTCAGTGCCAACGGGATGCCGACCTACGGCCAGTACAAGATCGACCCGAACGGCGGCTTCTCGCCCTGGGCGCTGCAGGTCCTGGACGTGTCAGGCGGGCGGATCCGCGAGATCACCTTCTTCCTCGACACCGCCAGGCTCTTCCCC
>DASZJK010000124.1:0-5873 GCA_035948155.1 Candidatus Dormiibacterota bacterium | reverse complement strand
TCCGCGCCTGTCAGGCCTTCGGTGCTGAAGTTCAAGGGCGACCGGTACCTGGCCTGGAGCGCGAGGTAGCGAAAGGCGAGCGGGTCGATGCCTCGCTCCTCGAGCTCGGTGACCCGGAAGAAGTTGCCCGCGGACTTGGCCATGCGTGTGCCCGACAGCATCAGCAGGCCGCCGTGCATCCAGATGCTCACGACCTGGTGGCCGGTGACCGCCTCCGATTGCGCGATCTCGGCCTCGTGATGCGGGAAGACGTTGTCCGCTCCTCCGGTGTGGATGTCGAAGCGCTCGCCGAGCAGCGACAGCGACATGGCCGAGCATTCGATGTGCCAGCCGGGATAGCCCAGACCCCACGGGCTCGGCCAGACCTGCAGCCGGTTCTCGCCGGCAGCCTTCCAGAGCGTGAAGTCGCCCGGATGTCGCTTGCGCGGGTCAGGCTCGCCACGCACACCGGAAAGCAGGCTGTCGGTGGTGTTCCTCGAGAGCCGGCCGTATGCCGGAAACGTCGTGATGTCGTAGTAGACATTGCCGTCGATCTCGTACGCGTTCCCTTTCGCGAGCAGGGCTTTGATCAGTTCGATCATCTTCGGGACGTAATCCGTCGCCCGCGGATACACGTCGGCACGCCGGATGTTCAGCCGGTCGAGATCCTCGAGGAAAGCATCGGTGTAGTACGAGGCGATCTCCTCAGGTGACTTCTTCTCGAGCCTCGCCGCGAGCAGCATCTTGTCCTCGCCCCGGTCGAAGGTGTCGTCGGTGAGGTGGCCGACGTCGGTGATATTCATCACATGCTCGACCTCGTAGCCGAGGTATTCGAGGGTCCTGCGGAGCAGGTCCGGGACCATGAAGGTGCGCAGGTTGCCGATATGGGCGAAGCGGTAGACCGTCGGGCCGCAGGAGTAGATGCGCACCTTGCCACCGTCCTGCTCCAGCGGCCGCAGCGCCTCCTTGCGCCGGGTGAAGGTGTTGTAGAGCCGCACCGGGGGCAGATTCATGCCGTCCTATCCTCTCAATTGGTGCGTGCAATACGTCTCGACGGCCGGACGGCGACGGCCGAGCATATAAAAGGACGCGTACTCGTCCACGACCTCGGTCCGGACCTGCGCAAGGGGGCTGTCCTTCGCGAGGAGCACCTCGAGCGCATTCGCTCCGCCGGAGAGGTCCACGTCGTCGAGCTGGAGCCTGGCGACGTCCACGAGGACGATGCGGCGCGGCGCCTGGCGGTGGCTCTGTCCGGTCCCGGCCTCGAACCCACGAAGCCGGTGCAGAGCCAGGCGCGACTCCTGGCGCGGCACCGCGGCCTGGTGCGCGTTCGGGGCGAGGTGATCGACGCGCTCAACGTCCTCGGCTACATCTCGGTCTTCACCCTCATGGACGGCCAGGCCGTGGCCGAGGGCGAGGAGGTCGCCGGCTGCAAGGTCACCCCGGTCGCGGTCCCGGGCGCCCTGATCGAGGAGGCGGAAAGGTTGTGCCGGGAGCGGGGTCCTGCGGTCGAGCTCCTGGCCTTCCGGCCGCTGAAGACCTTCGTCGTCGCGACCGAGAGACTCAAGCCGAAGGCTCGTGACCTGTTTCGCGCGGCGGTCACGTCCAAGCTCGGCTGGTACGGCGCGGAGGTTGTCGCGGTGCGCGAGGTCGCCCGCACGAGCGCCGCTGTCGCCGCGGCGTACCGAGAGGCGATTGACGACGGCGCGGAGCTGGTTTTGTTCGCGGGCGCGTCGGCGATCGACCCGCTCGACCCCGCGTACGCCGAGCTGGAAAGCGCGGGCGGGAGGCTTCTGCAGCTGGGCGCCCCCATGCATCCAGGCAGCATGCTCTGGCTGGGCCGCCTCGATCACGCGGCCGTCGTCGGGGTTGCGTCGTGCGCAGGGTTCAGCCGCAACACCTCGCTCGACCTCTTGCTGCCTTTCGTCTTCGCCTACGGACGGGCCGACGCCGGCGACCTGCGGCGCCTGGGTCACGGCGGCCTCATCGAATCGGGGGCGGGGAGGCGATTTCCTCCTTACTCGTGAGCGATGCGCGGCATCGTGAGGACGGGCCACTCGTCTTCGGCCATGGCTCGAAGGAATCCGTCGACGCTGGCGACCAGCGGAGCCAGGCGCACTCCGTTATGAGCAGGCAGGTAGGGCCTCAGGTACTCGGCGCCGCTGCTCCACTTGTTGACCGCGCCGCGCCGGTTGCGGCGCGTGTAGTGCAGGCACCCGGCCGCGACCTGGATCAGACCCTTGTAGAAACCCGAGTCCAGGCCTTTGCGATCGGGCATCCAATCTTCCTCCCAGACCTCGTGAGCCTCCCAGTAAAGGCCCGTGTTGAAGAGCTCGATGCCCCGCAATAATCGCGGTGTGGACGAGCCTCTCTCCGAGTACTCGCGCGTCAATCTCTCATCCGACCCCATCTACCGATACCTTCGCATCACCAAGGGCGGTCCCGGAGGGGTCGCAGGCGAAGCGTCGGAGCAGGACCTCGTCGACGCCGCGTGGCTCCAGCGTCTGCGCCGCATCCACCAGCTGCAGAGCGCCTGGTGGGTCTTCGCGACGGCCGAGCACTCGCGGTTCCAGCACGCGCTCGGGGCCATGCACCTCGCGGGCGAATGGACGCGGCATCTCTACCCGTCGCTCAAGGCGGTTGTGCCGGACGTTCCGTCCGCACAGCTCGTCGAGGAGACGATGCGCATCGCCGGGCTGCTACACGACGTCGGCCACGGTCCGTTCGGCCACTTCTTCGACGAGAACTACCTCGACACCTGGAACATCGACCACGAGGTGATCGGGCGAGAGCTCATCACCGGGCCGCTCGCCGACCTCGTCGGCGAGCTCGGCGCCTCACCTGCCGCGGATTTCGAACGGGGTGAGCGAATCGACCCACGGTGGGTCGCCTACCTGATCTCCCCGGCCGACCTCGAGGGATTCCAGCCGCCAGAGTGGCTCGTGGCGCTGCGCCCTGCCATGGTCGGCGCGTACTCGGCCGACAACATGGACTACGTCCCTCGCGAGTCCTATATATGTGGGGTGTCGGCGGGGCCCGTCGACGTTCAGCGCATCGTCCACTACTCGTTCATCTCCGAGCGCGGGCTGACCCTGCACTCCCACGCCGCCGAGGCGCTCTACATGTTCCTCAACTCGCGGCTGTACCTGTATCACCAGGTCTACTTTCACCGGACCGTTCGCCGCATAGACCTGCAGCTGCGCGAGGTGTTCCGGCCGACCGTCGACGCACTCCTGGGGGGCAATCCGCTTGAGCGGCTGGACCGCTTCCTCAACCTGACCGAGTGGTCGCTGCTCTCAGACGTCGACCGGTGGGCCCGCGGGGACGGCGACGGACGCCTGAGCGAGCTCGGCCGGGCGTGGGCCGATGTGGTGTCGCGCAAGCTGAAGTGGAAGCTGATCTACCAGGGGCACACCGACGCCCGCGAGATCCCGAGCGGCGCCCTGACGGCGACACGCGACCAGTTCGCCACCCAGATTCGGGAGCGACTTCCGTCGGCCCTGCGCGGCATCGCCTTCGAGGTCGACGTCGCGGCGCAGGAGTCGCGCGCGTTCAACCCGATGACCGAGACGGCAGACATCCTTTTCTACGAGCCGCTCGAGGGCCGCTACCGGCAGAGCCGCGTGCTCGACCTGTTTCGGCGGCTGCCCGTGCGCATGGCCCTGTTCCGGATCTTCGCGCGCGACGAAAAACATCGGAAGGAGCTGATCAACGCCGCCAACGAGGTGCTTGGGCTCAGCGGCGGAACCTAGAAGTCGTCGTCCCCGCCGCCGAAGCCGTCGTCCCCGTCCCCACCGAAATCGTCACCTCCGCCGCCACCGAAGTCCTCGCCTCCGTCGACATCGCTCGAGCCGGTTGTCGCAAACGTCGACACGAGCCGTCGCAGCGCGGGCTTGCCGCAGTGAGGGCACGGCGGGTCGGGCGACGAGTAGCTGGCGAGCAAGGTCGAGGAGGGCTTTCCGCACGCCTCACACCGGTACTCGTAGATCGGCACGAATACGATTATCCGATTGATCCCGATTGAGCGCATTCGCGCGGCCGCCGAGCGCGCTCGCCCCCATGTCTTGCGCACCCCACTGATCCCGGTCGAAGGCGCACAGCTCAAGGCGGAGTCTCTCCAGCCGACCGGGTCCTTCAAGGTCCGCGGCTTCTTTGCTGCGGCGCTGGCGCTGCCCGAAGGCAGCCGGCGGCGCGGCCTCATCACGGTCAGCGCCGGCAACGCCGCCCAGGCTTGCGCGTACGTCGCCCATGAGCTCGGCGTCTCATGTCGCGTGGTCATGTACGACACCGCGCCGCCGCCGAAGCTCGAAGGCGTGAAGCGATGGGGTGCGACGCCGATCCTGATGCCGCGTGAAAGGCTCCTCGAATGGATGGCGGCGGAAGGCTGGCATAGCGAGCCCGAATCGTTCATTCATCCGTTCGCCGAGGACGAGGTGGTCGCGGGCCACGGTGGCATCGGCCTGGAGCTGCTCGAAGACCTGCCCGAGGTCCGACGTGTCGTCGTCCCCGTCGGGGGCGGCGGACTGATCGGCGGTGTCGCCTCCGCACTGAAGGGATCTGCAGGCGACATCGAGGTGATCGGAGTCCAGTCCGACGGTTATCCGTCGTGGCCGCGCAGCTTCGAGGCCGGCGCTCCCGTCACGATCAAGGCCGAGACGATCGCCGACGGGACCACGGCACCGACCACACAGAAGATGTACGAGCTGCTCCTGAACTGCGTCGATCGCTGGCTCGTCGTGCCCGAGCCGAGGCTGAAGACGGCGGTCCCCGAGCTGGCCGCGTCGGCGAAGCTCGTCGCCGAGGGGGCCGGGGCGCTGGCTTATGCGGCGCTCGAGCAGCTGACGCCGGGACCGCCGACCGTAGCGGTGGTCAGCGGCGGCAACATCGATCCGAAGCTGCTGGCGAGTCTTCTCGCATGATCGGGGTGGTTGGCGACTTCAACCCGAGAAACGAGACGCACCAAACATTGGTCAAGTCGCTCGGCGAGGCCCACGCTCGGTCGGAATGGATTCCAACCGATCGAGTCCCAACGCCGAATGAGCTGTGGAAACGCTACTCGGGCCTCTGGATAGCACCCGCCAGCCCTTATCGCAGCATGGACGGAGCGCTACGCGCGATCACGTTCGCGCGGGAGCGCGGAGTTCCGTTAGTGGGAACTTGAGGCGGTTTCCAGCACGTGCTCGTGGAGTACGCGCGCAATGTTTGTGGAATCAGGGGAGCGGAGCACGCCGAAACCAGCCCCGACGCTGGCGAGTTGGTCGTAACTCCTCTGGAGTGTTCGCTGGCGGGTCAAGCTCACCGTGTCCTATTAGTACCGGGATCAAGGGTGGCTCAGCTGTATGGCGAGCCGGACGTGACTGAAGACTATTACTGCAACTATGGCCTCAACCCGGAGTACCGCCCTGCTTTGGAGCGTGGAGGACTGCGAGTAACTGGTGTCGACGAGAACGGGGAAGCGCGCGTCGTCGAACTCGATACACATCCCTTCTTCATAGCCACGCTCTACTGCTTCCAGACGCGATCAGGGCCGGACCGGCCTCATCCGCTGGTAGCGGGTTTCATTGCGGCGACGACCCACTCCGAAACCCCCGGATAGTCGCGACTAACGCGTCCTCAGGAGCTCGAAATTGTCGGACAGTCGCGACTAACGCGGGCCTGGGGTGCTGATGACATGCCTCATGGCCCACGGTCCGCGCCGCACCAGCGCGACGAGCATGAACACGAACAGCACCGTATCGATCGCGCCAAGAACATACGCGGCGATGCGGGTGAACTCCGGCGGCTGCGGCTGGCGCGCGGTCAGCGCTCCGCCGGCGACCAGGTTGATGAGGTTGAAAACGGTGCCCAGGAGAGTGAATCCGAGCAGGGCGAGGATCACGTAGTACGCCCACGTC
>DASZJK010000123.1:0-2460 GCA_035948155.1 Candidatus Dormiibacterota bacterium | reverse complement strand
CACCGCAGCCTCGGTCAACCCCAAGAAGGGTCACCTCCTACGTTACCCAGTCGACAACTTCGCGATGGAGCTGCCCGCCCGGCGGATTCTGTCGCTGACCCGGCGGGGCAAGCACCTGGTCTTCGCGACCGAGCTCGGCGGTGGCGGTTCGCCGCGCTGGCTGGTGGTGAATCCAATGCTGGGTGGGCGATTCCAGGTCGGTTCCTCCGACGAGCCGGCGCCCGCCACCGAGGTGTTCACGCTCCGGGTCGAGGGCAAGGTCGAGCTGCGCTACCTCGACTTCCGCGACATGGGCCGGATCTACTGGGTGTCCGACTGCTCCCGCGAAGTACCCGGGTGGGATGGGCAGGGGCCGGAAGCAGACTCGGTCGCTTCGATGGGCCTTGACGTCTTCCGCAAGCGCCTGCGGCGTTTTCGCGACGAGCTGAAAGACCTGCTGCGCAACCAGGAGTTCCTCGCCGGGATCGGGAACGCGTACTCCGACGAGATCCTGTGGGAGGCGCAGCTTCTGCCGCTGCGACGGCGGGCGTCGCTGAAGCCCGAAGACGAGGAGGCGCTCTACCGGGCGATTCCGCTGGTGCTATCCCGCGCGGTCGAGGCGATCCTGGCCAACCCGAATTACGAGGAGTCGAAGCAGGATCGCTCGTTCATGGCGGTGCACATGAAGGGCGGGAAGACATGCCCGCGCTGCGGGCACCGGATCAGCCAGCTGGGATCGAACCGGGAGCCGCTGAACTTCTGCCGCGGCTGCCAGTTCTAGCCGGCCGCAAAATCACGTGATAGTCGCGACTATCCGAACTTCTCGCACAGAAAATAGTGCGATAGTCGCGACTAACGCGCGATTGCGGTACGTCCTGCGAGGTTGCCCGCGATGCGGTCCAGCAGGCGCTGCGACGCGAGCGCGATCTCGTCGACCGCGACCTCGAACGCCGCCTCGTGTCGCGATGACGGCCTGGAGAACCCGCTCACCTTGCGCACGAACTGGCGCGCCGCGGCGCGGATCTCGTCGTCGGTGGCGACCACGTCGGCATGGCGCAGCGTCTTGATGCTTCGGCACATGGCCAACAAAGATACGGATCGCGTCAGCGAGCGCGTCGGGGGGGCGGCAGCTCGGGCAGGTCTGGCGGAGCCAACCGCGTTGGGTCGATGCCCGCGCGCCGCAGCATGGCGCTGGCCAGCTTCTCGTAGCGATGCTCGACCAGGTCGCCCACAGGGTCCGCGGAGGCGCGCATGAGCTGGCGAAACGAAAGAGTCGAGACGGCGCGATAGGCAAGGACCGCGCGGGCCGCGTCGGCGCGACCGGTCATCGACGCGATGCGGACAAACGCCAGCGCCGCGCCTGTCTCGCGCATGTCGCGCCAGCGCCAGCCTCCGTACGGCAGCAGCACCAGCAGGATCGGCGGCAGCGCTACAAGCAGCGCCAGCACGATGGCGACGCGCAGGATCGCGTCGTGGATGTTCTGCCCCGCCGATACGAGCGGATCGCCCGAGTAGTGGCGCAGCGTGTCGGCCGTGTCCTGCAGGAATTTGGTCAGGATCGGGATCCCGCCCGGCACAGCCTTGCGAAAGGCGCCGATCCACTGGTTGAAGGTCATCCCCGTGTTCTTGATCCCGTCCGCGATGACCTCGAGTCCCATGACTGTCGAATAGATGAGAAAGCCCAGATACGCCCACACGACTGTCCAGAAAACCACCGTGGTGTCAGCCAGCACGCGCAGGAACGCAGGCCAGCGCCGGTCGGGATAGATCTTGAGCATCATCTCCCCCCGGACGATAAGTCACCGACGGTCTACCCGATGGCGAAATCGACCTCGACGCTGACCTGGACGTCGATCTGACCAACCGGCACCTGCGTCGGCGCGGCTGCCGCGCCGGAGGCGATGTACGGGTACGGCACGCGGGAGGTCGACGACAGGTCGCTGATCTGGAGGACCTGGCCGACCTTAACGCCCGCGGCGGAAGCCATCGCGGACGCTTTCGCTTTCGCGTCGGCGATCGCAAGGGCTCGGGCCTCGGCCTGCGCCGGTTTGGGGTCGTTCAGGGTGAAGCTCACGTAGATGTTGGTGGCGCCGCCCTCCTGGACGATCGCGTCCAGGGCCCTGCCGACCGAGTCGACGTTGTGCCACTTGAGCTGCAGCTGCTCGGTGGCTCGAAAGCCCGTGATCGTCTGGCCTTCCGGCGCGTACACAGGACCGATCCAGTAGCCCGTGGTGTTGAGGTCGCCGTCCGCGACACCTACGGCTTTGATGCGGTCGATGAGCTTGCCGGCCTTGGCGTTGAGATCGGACTGGGCAGCCGATGCAGTCGGCGCCTGCGCATCGACACCCGCGCCCACGATGGCGAGGTCAGGCTTCTTCGAGACGGTCGCGTCGCCGCCCGTGAGGATCCCTTGCGCGATCGTGGTCGTAGCGGTGGCGGACGGCGCCGTCAGGACGAGCGCCGGCCGGTTCGAGGCCACGA
>DASZJK010000122.1:0-2216 GCA_035948155.1 Candidatus Dormiibacterota bacterium | reverse complement strand
AGCGAGTGCGGTTTATTCGTCCTCGATCTGGTTGTACATGAGGCTGTCCTGGATCTCGTAGAGAGCGTCCATCGCCTCCATGACCGAGGCCGGCTTCGTCTGGGCAAGCACGGTGACCTCAGGCGACTCCTCGATGACCTTGTTGACGGCCGTCGAGAGGACAGGCGGCATCTGCCGCTGGTCGGCCAGGTTCAGCATCTCGAGCTCATTGAGGAGCTTGTCGATGTAGTGCATCTTGTTCCGGCGGGCGTACTTGGCCCGCTGGATGCGCCGCTCCCGAGCAGTCATGTGCTCGATCGCGCGGCTGGCCTGCTTGATCATGGGCATTTCCCTTTTTATCTCCTCCGGATATCAAGTTTAGGCGTCGTCGATAATTTGTCAAGGACAGCCTGTAATAAATCGCTTTAGCGCTTTGGGGCTGTGCTAGAGTCGGCTTCAGCGACCGGAATGAGGCCTGAATGATCGCCGGCCGTTCGACCCGCATGGAAGTCCTCGAGCTGCTGCGGCGCAAGGGCCGGTCGAGCGCGGAAACAATCGCCAACGACCTTGGCGTGACGCCCAACGCGGTGCGCCAGCACCTGACCAACCTGGAGCGCGACGGGCTGGTCGTGAGTCAGCCGGAGCGGAGCGGGCGAGGCCGCCCCTCCCTGCTCTTCGGCCTGACGGAGCGGGCCGACTCGGTCTTCCCGAAGCGCTACGGCCAGCTGGCCACGATGGTGCTGCAGGAGGTCCAGGAGATGGGCGGCCCGGATGCGCTGGACGAAGTCTTCGCCCGGGTGGCGGCGAGACACGCCAACGCCATCGAGCGAGACCTGGACGGGCTCGACTTCGACGAGAAGCTGCGCCGCGTCGTCGCCTGGATCGGACGCGCGGGGACGTTGGTCGAGCAGACCGACTCGCCCGAGGGCGTCAAGGTCACCATCCACAACTGCCCGTTCCGCAACACCGCGCTGAAGTTTCCGCAGGTCTGCACCATCACGCCGCAGCTGATATCGCGCCTCACCGGTGCGCCCATCTCGCAGGCCGACTCGATCCACCGGCGCGACCCGTACTGCTCCTTTGTCGTCCAGCGACCTTCCCCAGCTCACTAGCGCACAGGCGAAGCAGGTCGACGCCCTCGTCGAGGAGCGTTTCGGCATCCCGATCGGCTGGCTGATGGAGGCCGCCGGCTGGCAGGTTGCGCGATTGGTAGAAGGCCGCGCAGTCGTCGTGTGCGGGGTGGGCAACAACGCGGGCGATGGATTCGCGGCCGCCAGGCACCTCCAGCGGTGGGACCGGCTGGTCCGCGTCTGCTGCGTCGACCCGGACGGGGTCCGCGTCCCGGCGGCGGCCGAGCTGGCCGCGCTGCGGCGCACCGGCGGCGAAGTCTCTGGCGACTTGAGCCTCGACGGCGCCGAAGTCGTAGTCGATGCGATCTTTGGCACCGGTCTGAACCGCGCGCCGGAAGGCCGGTTCGCCGAATGGATCGAGGCGATCAACGCCTGCGGCAAGCGCGTGATCGCAGTCGACGTTCCGTCGGGGCTCGACGCCGACACGGGCGTCGCCTACTCTCCAACTGTGCGCGCTGACCTGACGATCGCCCTCGGCCTGCCGAAACCAGGCTTGAACGGCGAGGTCGCCGTCGTCGACATCGGCATCCCGCTCCAGGCCTACGCCGCGATCGGCGTCGAGGTTCGCCCCGAGCACTACGGGAGTCGCATCCGATTGTGAGGGGCGAGGTCGTGTGGGACCACGGGGTCTCGTTGCCGGGCCACCGGTTGTGGCTCGATCCGCTGGTGGTGCGGAGCTTTGCGTTCATATCGCACGCGCACACAGACCACGCGCGCCGGCATAAGGAGGCGCTGCTCACGCCCCAGACGCTTGCGCTGATCCCCGAGGAGCGCCGGCCGCGTGGCTGGCGAATGCTGGGGTTCAGAGAGACCATGCGCCGCGGCGAGGCCTCGGTCACGCTGCACTCGGCGGGCCACATGCTTGGCTCTGCTCAGCTTCATTTCGAAGACGACGGCTGGTCGGTGCTCTACACCGGCGACATCAAGCTGCGGCAGCCCGGCCGGATCGAGACCTTCATCCCCCGCGCTGACGTGCTGATCGTCGAGACGACTTACGGCAGGCCTCACTTTCGGTTCGGCGATCCGGACGAGACCGTGGAGCTCATCGCGCGCTGGTGCCGCCTGGCGCTGGACAGCAATGTGACGCCCGTGCTGCTGTGTCACGCG
>DASZJK010000121.1:0-9292 GCA_035948155.1 Candidatus Dormiibacterota bacterium | reverse complement strand
GACAAGGATCTGGCCGCCCTGGTCCGCGTACAGGGCGGACGCGGGTTGGGCGGTCACCTCCGCCGGGAGACGGGCCGCGGAGTCCACGTAAGGAAGGTTTGCGCACACCATGTCGAGCTCTCCGGGCAGCGGAGCCAACAGGTCTCCGCCGACAAGGTGAACCCTGGCGTCGAGGTGGTGTCGCGCGACGTTGCGCGCGGCGACGTCGAGGGCTTCGCGGCTGATGTCGGTCGCCCACACCTCGGTGTTCGGGGCGTAGTGCGCGATCGCGATCGCGATGTTTCCGCTGCCTGTGCCCACGTCGGCCACGCGAAGCGGGCCATCTGCCTCGCGCGCGATCGCCACCGCCCGCTGCACCAGGACCTCGGTGTCGGGATTGGGGATCAGCACACCAGGCGTGACCTCGAAGTCGAGCGCCATGAACTCCTTGTGTCCGACCAGGTAGGCGACGGGCTCGCCCTTGCCTCGCCGCGCGATGAGGGCGCGGTACGCGGTCAGCTCGCCCTCGTTGAGCGGATGGTCGAACTTCAGGTAGAGATCGAGGCGTCGCATGTGGAGGGCGTGCGCGAGGAGGACCTCGGCATCAAGCCGGGAGGAGTCGGACCCGTGCCTGGCGAGGTAGTCGGCCGAGAGCTTCAGGACCTCAACGATCGTCACGCCTCGCCGTTCGGGCCACCGTTCAGCTGGGCGGTCCTCTCCGCGGCGATCAGCGCCGAGACAAGCTCGTCCAGGTCGCCCTGCATCACCCGGTCGAGCTTGTGCAGGGTCAGGTTGATGCGGTGGTCGGTCACGCGGTTGTCCTTGAAGTTGTACGTGCGGATCTTCTCCGAGCGGTTGCCGCTGCGGACCATGTTCCTTCGCTGCGCGCCGATCCTCTCCTGCTGCTCCGCGAGCTTCATCTCGTAGAGCCGCGCGCGCAGGACCCGCAAGGCCTTCTCCCGGTTCTGGAGCTGCGACTTCTCGTCCTGGATGCTCACGACGAGCCCGGTCGGCTTGTGCACCACCCGGATCGCCGAGTACGTGGTGTTGACGCTCTGCCCGCCAGGGCCCGTCGACGTCGATGCTTTGATCTCGAGGTCGTCGGGCTTCAGCTCGACCTCGACGGGGTCCGCCTCAGGCAGCACCGCCACAGTCGCCGCGGAGGTGTGAATTCGGCCCTGCGCCTCAGTCTTCGGCACCCGCTGCACGCGGTGCACGCCGCCCTCGTATTTCAGCTGCGAGTACGCCCCCTGGCCGTGGACCTCGAACTCGATCTTGTCGTAGCCGCCCTTCTCGGTCGGTGACGCGTCGACGACCTCGACCTTCCATCCTTTCTTTTCCGCCCAACGCGCGTACATGCGGAACAGGTCAGCCGCGAACAGCGCCGCCTCGTCCCCGCCTTCCGCGCCCTGGATCTCGACGACGACGTCCTTCTCGTCGTTCGGGTCCTTTGGCAAGAGGAGCATCTTCAGCCTCTCCTCGAGCTCCGCCGACTGCTCAGCAGCGCGCCGCTCCTCGGAGCGGAGATATTCCTGCATCTCAGAGTCTTTTTCGTGGCGCAGCAGCTCGCGCGCCGAGTCCATCTCAGCGCGGGCGCGGCGGTAGGCCTCATAGGCCGTGACGATCTCGCGCAGCGAGCGCTGTTCGCGCGCGAGGCGCGTCAGCCGCTCGTGGTCGGCCGCGACCTCCGGCCGCGCCATCTCCGACTCGATCTCGTGGTAGCGCCGCGCGATCGCCTCTAGTCTGTCAATCATCCGCTGCGCAAAAGGCGCTGATCGATCACTTAAGCGGCCGCTCCCGCCGTTTCCTCCTCGCCCTGCCGCGCGGCGTTGAAGGCGGTGATCGCCACCTCGAGCATGTCGTCCGAGGGTTGGCGCGTGGTGAATTTCTGCGTGCCGAGGATCGGCAGCAGCGCGACCCGCACGATCGGGTTCTCGCGGTGCCGCGCCATGAAACGGATCAGCTCGAAACCCACGCCGGCGATCAGCGGGATGGCGAGGATGCGGCTGACCACCAGCCAGAAAAGGTTGGGGTGGAACAGCGCCACGATGCTGAACACGATCACGCTTACGACCAGCACCACCAGCAGGAAGCCAGTGCCACAGCGGGGGTGCAGCGTGCTCGCCCGGCGCACGTTCGGAACTTCGAGAGGCCAGCCCGACTCGAACGCGTTGATCGTCTTGTGCTCCGCGCCGTGGTACTGGAACACCCGCCGGACGTCGGGCAGCAGTGAGATCGCCGCGAGGTAGCCCAGGACGAGCCCCACCCGGATCACGCCTTCGACCAGCACGAACGCGAAGCTGCCGCTGCGGTGCACGGCGATGCTTGCGAGAAACAACGGAAGGCCGATGAACAGCACGAGCGCGAACACGCCCGCTGTCGCCACCGAGCCCGTGATCTCTTTCTTGCCGATGTGGATGTCCTGACCGCTGGCATTCATGTTGGCCGCCCAGATCAGCGACTTCATTCCGAGGTGCAGCTGCTCGCCGATCAGCGCGAGGCCGCGCACGAACGGCAGCTTCCAGACCGGGTTGGTGTAGATGGGCGCCTTCAGCTCGCCCCGGTCGACGACGATCTCCCCGGTCTTGGGCAGGCGAACGGCGACCGCGTAGTGGCTCCTGCCGCGCATCATCACGCCCTCGATGACGGCCTGGCCGCCATAGAAGAACGGCTGCGACTTCGCTCTAGGCGACGCCTCCGGAGCGCCTACCTCCGGGGTTGGCATCTACCGGCGGGCGGTGGCCCGCTCGGCTCGCTTGCGGAATCGCTCGACCTGTCCGCCCGTGTCCACGATCCTCTGCGTGCCGGTGAAGAACGGGTGGCAGACAGAGCAGATCTCGGTCTTGAGCTCGCGGCGCGTCGAACCCGTGCGGAACGTGTTGCCGCACGCGCAGGTGACGAGCGCGTCCTCGTAGAAGGTGGGATGAATCTGTGCTTTCAAGGGCTTACTCCAGGCGGTAGTTTACCGAGCGACCGCAGTCATCATGCCGTGCGCCTGCAGGCTCATGATGCCGAGGTAGAGGACAAGACCGATCCAGGCGAATCCCATCGCCCACCGGCCGCTGGCCGGAACCGACGTGTAGTAGGGGTTCGCGGCGTTCCGGAAGCGGGCGATAAGGCTCGGGATTCCGAGCAGGGCGAAGATGATCAGAAGCGGGCTGATGAAGAAGCCCACCGCAAGGGCACCCACCGCGATGATCGCCAGCGCGACGACCTGAAACCAGGGCGAAACCGGGCCAAGGATCCACGCGCCGTCGAGCTGCCAGATCGGGATCAGGTTGAACAGGTTGATGTAGAAGCCGAGCCAGGCGGCGAGCAGGAAGACAGGCTGGCCGGTCGACCCGTACAGCAGGAATGCCGCGGTCGCGGCGAGCGTGCCGGCGATCGGCCCGGCGATTCCGATCTGCGCCTGCTTCAGGGCGTCGGTCGGATGAGAGCGCTGGAAGATCGCCGCGCCCAGGAACGGGATGAAGATGGGCGCTGTGGCGTGCATGCCCTGGCGCCGGATCTCGAGAACGTGCCCCATCTCGTGGATGAAGATCATCACTACGAGGGCGACGGCAAACCACGGGCCAAAGATCAGCGCGTAGCCGCCGAAGCTGACCAGCATCGAGAGGATCGTGGCGCCGGCCGGGAGCTTGACGATCAGCACGAGGCCGTACTTGACGACCGCCCAGACCGCGAGGGCGGCGGAGCCAAGCCAGCCCAGAAGCCCACCGCTGCTCCGCTGCTGCGGAGCCGGCGAGTAGTGGTACGCCGACTGCGGCGGGATGTCCGAACCGCCCTGGTACTGAGGCGGCGGAAGGTACTGGGTAGGGTCGTTCTGGCTCATTGGTCCCGTCTATTGATACCCCTACCGGGATACTGCTAATCCGGTCGCTCCGTGCCTCGTGGTGAGATGGCGGACCGTGCCGTGGCGGCTCGACATCAGAAGCGACGAGGTTTCAGCGAAGCCGCTGCCTAACGTGACGCCCGGCAGGAGCGGGCCACCGCTGACTCCGGTGACGGCCACGTCGACGTCGCCCGCGGGCGCCAGGTCGACCAGCCCGTAGACCGCGGGCACGCCCTCGGCCACGAGGCTTTTCTCCTCGTCGGTGCGGGGCATCAGCCGGGCCACGAACTCCCCGCCCAGGCAGCGCACCGCGCATGCCGCGATCAGCGCTGCATCCAGGTCGCCGACGCCGATCGCGGCGTCGATGCCGGTGCCCGGGAGCGCCGCCATCACCGCGCTCGCGAAGTCGCCTTCCTCAAGCGTGCGGATGCGTGCGCCGGTGGCTGCAACCTCTGCGATCAGCTCCTGGTGGCGCGGACGCTCGAGAATCGCGACGGTCAGGTCCTGGACGCGGACGTTGTTGGCGAAGGCGATGCGGCGGAGGTTGTCGGCGATGGAGTCGTCGAGGTCGATGGCGCCGCGCGCTGCGGGACCCGCGACGAACTTCTCCACGTGTCCGACGGCCGGCAGACGCGGAAACCCGCCGGGCTCGGCCGCAACGAGCGCCGTCGTCGAGTTGATGTGGCCGCGCGCAACCTGGCTGGCGCCCTCGAGGGCGTAGGCGCCGAGGTCGACCTTGCGGTCCCCGTCACCGATCACGAGCCCCTGCGGGAGATGGGTCTGATGGCGCGGGCTGAGCGCGATGGTGCCGGTAAGGCTCGATCGCTCGACGGCCACACGCATGGCTTCGGCCGCCGACCGGCTGACCCGATCTGGGTCACCCTTACCCAGGAATCCCACGCACGCAAGCGCTGCCGCTTCGGTCGCGTGGACGAGCTCCATGGACAGCTCGCCGCGCGCCTCGAAAGAAGGTATCCCGCTCCTCTGCTGCTCCATGGCCCTTACTCGGCCGGTGTCTCTTCGAGAAGCTCCGCGGGACGAAGCTCCATCTGATCGCCCGTCTGGAGGAACGCGGCGCGCAAGAACTCGCGGAACAGCGGGTGCGCGCGGTTGGGGCGCGACCGGAACTCGGGATGGAACTGGCTCGCCACGAACCACGGGTGATCGGCGAGCTCGATGATCTCGACGAGGCGTCCGTTGGGCGACAGGCCGCTGAACACCATGCCGGCGTCGCTCATCAGCTCCCGGTACTCGTTGTTGAACTCGAAGCGGTGTCGGTGTCGCTCGTACACGACCTCCTCACCGTACGCCTTATGCGCCTTCGAACCCGGCAGCAATTTGCATGGGTAGAGTCCCAGGCGCATCGACCCGCCTATCTGGTCGACGTTGCGCTGCTCCGGCATCAGGTCGATGACTGGCGTCGACGTGAAGGCCGCGAACTCGGTCGAGTTGGCGTCGGGCGCGTCGAGCACCTCGCGCGCGAAATCGATGACCGCGCACTGCATGCCGAGGCACAGCCCGAGATACGGAATGCGGTTGTGCCGCGCATAGCGCGAGGCCTGCACCTTGCCCTCGATGCCTCGGTATCCAAACCCACCCGGCACGACGATTCCTGCCACGCCCATCAGTGGCGACGTGTCGCCGCTCTCGAGCCTTTCCGATGAGACCCAGCGGAGGTCGATCGAAAGGCCGTGGTGAATGCCGGCGTGGCGCAGCGACTCGATGACGCTGAGGTACGCGTCCGGCAGCTGGATGTACTTGCCGACGATCGCGACCGGCACTGACGCGCGCGGGTGCTTGATCCGCTCGACCAGCTGCGTCCACGGCGCCAGGTTGGGCGCGTGCGCCGCTTCGTCCAGCTCGAAGTGCTTGGCCAGCACCTTGCCGAGGCCCGCCGCCTCGAGCATCAGCGGTACCTCGTAGATCGACGACACGTCGGGCACCGAGACGACCGCGTCGCGGGGCACGTCCGTGAACAGCGCGATCTTCTCTTTGAGGTCGTTGTCGATCGGCAGCTCCGAACGGCAGATGATCGCGTCCGGCTGGATTCCGATCGCGCGCAGGGCCTGCACCGAGTGCTGCGTCGGCTTGGTCTTCATCTCCTGGCCGTGCACCACCGGCACGAGCGAAACGTGCACGTAGAAGACGTTCTGCCGGCCGAGGTCGTTCTTCAGCTGGCGGATCGCCTCGAGGAACGGAAGGCTCTCGATGTCACCGACCGTTCCACCTACCTCGACGACCACGACGTCCGCTTTCGGATCCTTCGCCGCGCCAAGGATCTTTTCCTTGATCACGTTGGTGACGTGCGGGATGACCTGGACCGTCGCGCCCAGGTAGTCGCCGCGCCGCTCGCGCGCGATCACGTCCTGGTAGATCTTGCCGGTCGTGACGTTGGACGCGACCGTCAGGTTCTCGTCGACGAAGCGCTCGTAGTGCCCGAGGTCGAGGTCGGTCTCGGCGCCGTCGTCAGTGACGAAGACCTCGCCGTGCTGGTACGGGCTCATCGTGCCGGGGTCGACGTTGAGGTACGGGTCGAGCTTCTGGAGGGAGACGGTGAGGTGGCGGGCCTTCAGGATGTTCCCGATCGACGCCGCGGTGATGCCTTTGCCTAGAGAGGAGACGACACCGCCGGTTACAAAGACGTACTTCGACATGGACGGACCTCCTGGCGGTTTTTCAGATTCTACCGAAGCGCGCGCGAGACTAAACCTTTAAGAGACGAGGGCCGCCAGGGCAGCCGGGCTTTGCCCGGCTGCGACCCATGCAGCATTGGCCCACAAGCGTGCCGCCGAGTAGATATTCAGGTAGTCCCAACAGCCGGAAGGTGAGCAGGGCCGCGAAGCGGCCCGATGAGCGGAAACAGGCTGTTTCCGCTCATTTTTAAACCTTTACTTCGGCTCTGGGCTCCAGGACGACCACTTTGGTCTCGTATTCGGCGACCGACGACTTCTGCACCGACAGCTTCGGCTGAGGCTCCGAGGCGGTGACACCCATCTCCTTGAGGAAGCGGTCGATCGGGTCGAGCTGCAGCTTCAAACCCGGGATCGCGTAGTGCATCGGCACGACGTAGCGCGGCTCGAGCTGGCGCACCACCTCGGCCGCCTGGGCAGCGTTCATCGTCGTGTGGCCACCCACGGGTACGAGCAGCACGTCGGGGCTGGCGACGGCCTCGGCCTCGGTGTCGTCGAGCCTGTGGCCGAGGTCGCCGAGATGGCAGACGCGTACATCGTCGATCTCGATCAGGTAAACGGTGTTGCGCCCTTCCTTCTCTCCCTTCTCCGAGTCGTGGTAGGTCGGAACGCCGATGACGCTCACGCCGGCGATCTCGTACTCGCCCGGGCCGTGGATCTCGTACGCGCCGTCGCGCACCGCCTGCGTGTAGCTGTGGTTCCCGTGATCGTGGCTGACGGTCACGACCTCCGCGTCCATGCGTGAGAGCTTCAGCCCGATGGCGGGTGGGTACGGATCGGTCACGACCGCCGCGCCGCGGCCGCGCAAGCGGAAACAACCATGTCCGAGCCAGGTGACGTCCAAGTGGTTCCTCCCTACATGCGCTCGGGGGCGCTGACGCCCATGAGGTCGAGCGCGGTCTTCAAAGTGTGACGCGCCGCGCGGCAGAGTTCCAGGCGAGCCCTTGTCAACTGCGGATCGTCGACCACGACCCGGTACTGGCTCTCCGCGTTGCCCGCGTGGTAGAAGCGGTGCACCGCGGTCGCCAGATCGTGCACGTAATAAGGAATGCGGTGCGGCTCCAGGAGCGTGGTCGCTTCCTCGACCACGTCGGGCCAGAATGCGAGCTGGCGGGCGACGTCGAGCTCCCACGGCTGGGTCAGCAGCGCGACGCCCGCAACATCGGGCAGCGAAGGGTGCTTCTCGTGCGCCGTCACCTCGACGTTGGACAGCCGCGCGTGGGCGTACTGCGCGTAGTACACGGGGTTCTCGTTGCCCTGAGTGACCGCAAGCTCGAGATCGAACTCGATCGTCGTGTCCGGCGATCGCAATAGATAGAAGTAGCGGACGGCGTCAGATCCCACGCGGTCGATCAGCTCGTCGAGCTGGACGAACCGGCCGGCGCGCTTGGACATCTTGCCCTCTCTGAGATTGACCATCTGGTGGATGATGATCACGAGCCGTTCCGCACCGAATCCAAGCGCGACGGCCGCTGATTTCATGCGTGGCACGTAGCCGTGGTGGTCGGCGGCCCAGACCTCGATCACGCGGTTGTAGCCGCGCCGCTCGTAGCGGCTCAGCAGGTAGCCGAGGTCGGACGCGAAGTACGTCGGCTGGCCATTGCTGCGAATGACAACTCGATCCTCTTCCTCGACAACCTCATCTGTGCGCCCTGCGCTCGCGCCGGCGGGGTCGCCGAACCACAACGCGCCATCCTTTTCTTTGAGGTAGCCCGCCTCGCGCAGGCGCTCGATCGCCTGCTGCGGCAGACCCTCTTCCCATAGGCGGTTCTCGTAGTACCACTCGTCGTAGCGCACACCCAGGCGCGCGACGGTCGCGCCGATGCGCTCCACCATCTTGCCGATGGCGTATATCCGGAGCTTCGGCTCTGCCTCTTCCTCGGGAAGAGCGTCGATGCCTGGGAGGTCGTGGCGCGCCATCTCCGCAATCTCTTTGACGTAGTCGCCGGTGTATCCGCCCACAGGCGGTTCCTGGCCGTGGAGCCGCGCGTAGACCGAAGCGCCGAAGCGCCGGGTCTGGGTGTTGTCGGAGTTCACGTAGTACTCGCGCTGAACGTGGTGACCGGTGAAGGCGAGCACTCGAGAGATCGAATCGCCGAGGATCACTCCGCGGCCGTGACCGATATGCAGAGGCCCCGTCGGGTTGATGCTCCCGAACTCCACCTGCAGTCGCTCGCCGTGGCCCAGGTCGCGGGAGCCATAGGACGGAGTCACGTTCGTGATGAGCTTCTGGAGCCAGGCGTCGCTGAGCCGGAAATTGACGTACCCCTTCTCCGCGACTGCCGTCGCGGCGCCGTCCCCCACCTCCACCTTGCGTGAGAGCTCCAGCGCTATCTCGTCGGGGCGCTTGCGCAGCTCACGCGCGAGCTTGAGGCCGGCGGAGCTGGCGTAATCGCCGTGCGAGGCGAGCTTCGCCCGCGTCAGCTCGAGGTCGGGGATCTCGCCATCGACGCCGAGCTCTCGCACCGCCTTGATCAGCGCATCGTGAATCGGCTCCCGGACGCTGCCAGACGTGACGGAGGTCATCTAACAGGGCCCCCGCGAATGCGCAGGCGCAGCCCCTGCATTCGTGGGGTTCTCATGAGCAGGTCGGGTGCTGCGAGGTCAGCGTCAGCTCGGCCTGGGTGGAGCCGCCACCCCGCGTGTAGCTGACCGTGACGCGCTGGTTCGCGTGAAAGCGCGACCGCAGCAGCAGCGACAGCGGATGGGACGCGTCGATGTGAACATCGTCGACCTGGGTGATCACGTCGCCGGCCTGCAGCCCCCCGTCGGAGGCGGGTCCGCCCCGCTC
>DASZJK010000120.1:0-12260 GCA_035948155.1 Candidatus Dormiibacterota bacterium | reverse complement strand
GCCTTCGAGACGTTCTCGAGCACGGGCTTCGGCGCCGCGTCGACGAGGTCCTTCGCCTCCTTCAAGCCGAGCTGCGTAAGCTCGCGGACCGCCTTGATCACGTTGATCTTGCTGTCGCCGACGGCGGTCAACGTGACCGTGAACTCAGTCTGCTCCTCTTCCGGCGCCGCGGCCTCGCCCGCCGCAGGTCCGGCCACCGCGGCCACCGCCACCGGCGCGGCCGCCTTGATGCCGAACTCGTCCTCGATGGCCTTCACGGCCTCGACGACGTCGAGGATGCTCCAGTCCTTTAGCGCCTCTACGAATTCCTTTGGGGTGATCTTGGTCGCCGCCATCTACGCTGCCTCCAGTTTTGTCTTGTACGCGTTCAGCACGCCCAGGAGCTGCTGAAGCGGGGTTTGCATGATTCCAACCAGCTGGCCAACGGGTGATTGAAGGGTGCCCAAAAGCTGGGCGATGAGCGTTTCACGGGACGGCAGGTCGGCCAGCTGCTTGACCTGGTCCGGCGAGAAGACGCGGCCCTCGACGAGCCCGCCCCTGACGTCGAGCTTCAACCGGGTCGTGCGCACCCATTCGTTGATGAGCTTCGACGGGAGGCTCAGGTCGTCGTAACCGAACGCGATCGCGACCGGACCCTCGAGCTCCTTCTCCAGCTCCGACACGCCGGCGGACGCGGCGGCGCGTCGCGCGAGCGTGTTCTTGACGACGCGGTACTCGACGTCGCCGGCGCGCAGCTTGCCGCGTAGGTCCTGGATCTGGCTGACGGTCAGGCCGCGGTAATCCGTGAGGACCGCGACCTTGGCCTTCTTCAGCTTTTCCGTCAGCAGCTCGACCTGCTCGGCCTTCTGTTCCTTGCGTGCTCTCGGCAAATAAAAAATCCTCCCTGCCCAAACCAGGACCAAGGCAGGAAGGATCTGTTGATTCCTTCACTTACGTGTTGCCTCGGTAGGAAATTAAGCCGGCACGCGCCGAGCGCCTACGGTCTAGGGCAGGCCGCGAATTATACGGAGTTCGCCTTCACCCAGTCCTCGCGTCGCAGCTCGGTGAGGATGTGGTCGAGCCATTTGCCGTCGACGAAAGCGTCGTCGTGCCACCGCCCGACTTCTTTGTAGCCGGCCGCCTTCTGAGCGCGCCCGCTCGCGACATTGCCTTGGATGTAGCCCGAGCGCAGGCTGCGCAGCGGGGTTTGCTTGAAGGCATACCCGGCGCGCAGCTGCATCAGCTCGCGGCCCAGGCCCTTGCCCCAGACGGATTTGTCGGCGATCACGGTCCCGGTCGTGCCGAATCCGATCTTCCAGTCGATGGCCATGATGCTCGTGCCGCCAACCAGCCGACCTTCGTGCTCGACCGCCCACCAGATCGAATTCGGATCGCGGGCCATGCGCTCGAGAAACTCCTTCTCCATCTCGACCGACGGCGGAAAACGCAGGTTGAGAAACCGCGTTACCTCCATGTCTTCGAACCACTTGCTGATCAGCTCGACTTCTTCGGCCTGCGGCGGCCGAAGACGGACGAGCTCGCCCTGGATCACAGGCCCGTACATTGGCGGAGAGCTTAATGCCAAGCCCGCGAGTGCCGGCAGTGGCGGCTTTGAAGTGCACCCGAAACCCGCGAGTGCCGGCGCTCGCGGGAAATGAGCTAGCTAGATATGTGCAGCTTCGCCGCTTCCCGCACGTCGACCGGCACCGACGGGCCCTGGGTCGACGTCAGGAAGAACGTCCTCAGGTACTGCCCCTTGGACGCCGACGGCTTGTTGCGGATGAGCGCGTCGACGAGCGTGGTCAGGTTCTGGTGCAGCGCGTCCCCGTCAAACGAGACCTTGCCGATGGGCACGTGGACGATGCCGAACTTGTCGGTCCGGAACTCGACCTTGCCGCCCTTCGCCTCGCGTACCGCACGACCGACGTCGTTGGTGACCGTGCCGGACTTCGGGTTCGGCATGAGGCCGCGGGGCCCGAGCGTCTTGCCGAGCGGTCCGACCTTGGCCATCATGTCCGGCGTCGCGATGGCGGCGTCGAACTCGGTCCAGCCGTCCTGCACGCGCTTGACCAGGTCGTCGCCGCCGACGATATCGGCGCCGGCGTCCTGCGCCTCTCGGGCCTTCTCGCCCGCGGCAAAGACAGCCACGCGGACCTTCTTGCCCGTGCCGTTGGGAAGCACCACCGAACCGCGGACCATCTGCTCCGCGTGCCGGGGATCGACCCCCAGCCGGATGTGTGCCTCAACCGTGGCGTCGAACTTGGAGATGGACGTGTCGCGCACGACCTCGACGGCCTTCTGGGTGTCGAGGCCTGCGTCGCCGTTGCTGGCGAGCGCGGCCTGGACCTTCTTGGAGGCCTCGATGTACTTCTTCCCGCGCCTCTTCGGCATCTACTCGACCACCTCGAGGCCCATCGACCGCGCGGTGCCCTCGATCATCTTCATCGCGTGGTCGGGATCGTAGGCGTTGAGGTCCTTGCCTTTGGCCTCGACGATCTGGCGGATCTGGGAGCGTGACACGCGACCGACCTTCTCGCGGTTCGGCTTGGCCGAGCCCTTGTCCACCCCGGCCGCGCGCTTCAGCAGCTGGACGGCGGGCGGCGTCTTGAGCACGAACGAGAACGACCGGTCCTCGAAGATCGTGATGAGCGCGGGCACGACGTCACCGGCCTGCGCCTGGGTGCGCTCGTTGTAGGCCTTCGTGAACTCCATGATGTTGATGCCGTGCGGGCCCAGGGCCGTGCCGACCGGTGGCGCCGGAGTGGCGCGCCCCGCCTGCAGCTCGAGCTTAAGGACCGCGCGGACCTTCTTCTTGCCCATGCGTTGTCTGTGTCCTTCTAGTGGACCTTCTCGACCTGAAGCAGGTCGAGCTCGACAGGAGTCTCGCGCCCGAACATGTTGACGAGGACCTTCAACTTGCCCTTCTCGGGGTTGATCTCGTCGACCTTGCCGTGGAAGTCTGTGAACGGCCCGTCCACGACGCGCACGGATTCGCCGACCTGGAACTCGACGCGAATCTTCGGCGCCTCCTGCTTCATCTGCTTCTGGATCGCGCGGACCTCCTTCTCCTGCAGAGGCACCGGGCTGTTCGCGGAGCCGACGAAGCTCGTCACGCCGGGCGTGTTGCGCACGACGAACCAGGACTCGTTCGACATCTTCATCTTGACCAGGATGTAGCCGGGGAAGATTCGCTTCTGGACGTGTCGGCGCTTGCCGTCCTTGATCTCGATCTCGTCTTCCATCGGGACGAGCACCTGCAGGATCCTGTCCTGCATGTCCATCGACTCGATGCGCTTTTCGAGGTTCTTCTTGACCTTCTCCTCATGCCCCGAGTACGCGTGCACGACGTACCACTGAGCGTCGTCGTCGGGCGTTGCTTGCGACTTCTCGATTGCCATCAGTGGACCCCGTTGTTGTAGATGGTCGCCTTCGAGATGGCGCCGAGGAGGTAGTCGGTGCCGCCGATGAAGATGCCGAGCAACACCACCGTGAAGATCACCACGAGCGTGTAGCGGTACAGCTCGCCGCCGGTCGGCCATACGACCTTGCGAAGCTCGTCATAGACGTCGCGCAAAAACTGGCCGACGCCGCCCGCTTGCTGGGCTCTCGGCTCGTCGCGCCTACGTGTGGTTACTGCCATTTGCGGCTACTTGGTCTCCCGGTGCAGGGTGTGCTTGTGGTCCCACCTGCAGTACTTCTTGAGCTCGATCCGGTCGGGATCGTTCTTCTTGTTCTTCAGGGTGGTGTAGTTCCGTCTCTTGCAGACGGTACAGGCGAGGGTGATGACTTCTTCCATGCTTGTCTATCTGGCGGGGGAAAGAAAAAAGCCTAGGTTTCCTAGGCGCTGTCAATAGTAGCAGAGGAATCAGAATCTCCCCTATGGCTGCGACGATCGCCGTCCTTCACGGCGACCAGACCGGGGAGGAGCTCCTCCGCGAGGCCCTTCGAATACTAGACCCGGCCGTCATCGGTTTCCAGGTCCTGATCCGCGACTTCGACCTGTCGCTCGAAGAACGCCGCCGGACCCGCAATCAGTGCGTCCTCGACGCCGCCCAGGCCCTCCGCGAGCTCGGCTACGGCGTCAAGGCGGCCACCGTCACGCCTGAGGGAGCCGGCGATGTGGGCAGCCCGAACGCGATCCTCCGCAAGGAGATCGACGGGAGGGTCATCGTCCGCACCGGCCGCCGCATCCCCGGCGTCCGTCCAATTGCCGGCGTCCACGCCCCGATCTCTGTCATCCGGATGGCTGTGGACGACGCCTACGGCGCCCGCGAGTGGCGCGAGGGCAACGACCTCGACGAGTGGGCGTTCCGCACCGAGAAGATCAGCCGGCGCACATGCCGGATCGTCGCCGAGTACGCCTTCGCGCACGCCCGACGAATCGAGGGGAAGGTGTTCGGCGGCCCGAAGTTCACCGTCAGCCCCGTCTACGAAGGCATGTTCAAGGAGGAGCTCGACGCGGCAGCCAAGCGCCACCCCGACGTGCCTTACGACCCGCAGCTGATCGACGCCACCTATGCGCTGCTGCTCGCCACCACCGGTGAGGCACTTGTCATCCCCGCCCTCAACCGCGATGGGGACACGCTCTCCGACCTCGTCATTTCGATGTTCGGCACCATCGCCGGGGCCGAGTCGACGCTCCTCGCATTCGACGACGCCGGGGCGGTCAGCGTCGTCATGACCGAGGCGCCCCATGGAACCGCTCCGGCGCTCCAGGGCAAGAACGTCGCCAACCCGATGGCGATGATCCTGGCCGTCGCCTCGCTGCTCGGCTACATGAAGGGCGACGCGCCGCGACGGGCATCGCGCTCCATATACGAGGCCGCGCTGGAGGCTGTCTCCGACGGGATCCGGACCGCCGACCTCAGCGGGCACGCGTCGACCAGCGACTTCACGGCCGAGGTCATCCGGCGCGTGAGGACCAAGGTCGACGTGTGGAGCGCGTTGGCGGACGTCGAACGCTGAAGTACCTGGCGCTTGGCGACTCCTACACGATCGGCACCGGCGCCTCCGACGCCGCCCACGCGTGGCCATCGATCATCGCAGCCCGCCTGGGCGCACAGCTGACGAACCCCGCGGTCAACGGATACACGACGCTTGACCTGATCCGAGACGAGCTGCCCTACGTGCAGAGGATCCAGCCCGACATCGTCTCCGTGTTGATCGGTGTCAACGACCTCGTGCAGGGGCGCTCCGCAGACGAATATCGCCGGTCGCTCACGACGATCTATGACGCACTGTCAGGACGACCTGTCGTCGCCGTCTCCATCCCGACGTGGTCGTACGTTCCGGCCGCCGCCGACTTCGGTGGCGGGGATCGTGTCGACAGGTTGACGCGGGTCTTCAACGAAGTTGCGCGTGATCAGGCGGAGGGCCGCGGGTACGCGTGGGTCGACCTCGCCGAGGCGAGCACGTCCGGGATCGGCTCGATGGGTTGGATCGCGTCCGACGGGCTCCACCCTGGAGACGTTCAGTACGCCGCTTGGGCGGAAGCAATCTGGCCGGCGTTCGAGCGCGCCATCACCCCCGGATAGTCGCGACAATCGGCGCTCTTCGAGAACGAGAACTCCGGATAGTCGCGACTATCCGCGCGTTTGCCTCGCCGGGCGGGGTTAGACCGTGATCCTCTTGAACGACTCCGCGTACTGGTAGCCGGCCTTCTTCCCCACGTCGCGGTGCCGCTTGCGCATGAACTTCTCGAAGTCCCACGAGCGACCGGGCTTGGCAACCTGCGACTTGTGCTTGCGCAGCGCCTCGATCTTGCGATCGAGCGTCGGCGTGATGTCCACCAGGTAGTCGCCCATCGTCCAGAACGGGATCCAGACCTCCTTGACCTCGTGCGGCTGGAGCCCTTCCTTCAACAGCGACCGAAACGCACGCGGGTTTCGCGAATCCGGATAAACCGCGGCCATCGTCGCCTCACCGACAGCCAGGTGGTCGGGGTGCGACCCGCCCATCGGCGCGTCCAGCACCCGACCCGGGATGTGCGTGATCACGAGCTCCGGCTTGTGCTTGCGGATCATGCGCACGATGTCGCGCCGAAGCTTCAGGTCGGGCGCGAGGTGGCCGTCCTTGTAGCCGAGGAACTCGACCTTCTTGACGCCGAGCACCTTCGCGGCCGCGCGCTGCTCTCTTTGCCGGATGGCGACGAGCTCGGAGTCCTTCTGGTTGGGGTCCTCCCCGCCCTGACTTCCGTCGGTGACGATGACGTACGTCACCGCCGCGCCGCTGTCGGCCAGCCGGGCGACCGAGCCGCCCGCGCCAAAGTCCGGGTCGTCCGGATGCGCGGAAACGACCATCACCTTTCCGAATTTGGGAAGCCGGCCGTTACTCCGCGCGCTCGCCACGAATCAAGACGATAGGGGCTACCGCCGAGCGCGTGCAGGAGCGTTGAGCGAAGCGAGCGGAATCGCGGGCTGGATCGGCGTCCATAAGGCGACGAGCTGTTCGGCCGTCAGCCGGCTTCGCGCTGCGATCACACGCCCACCAAAGGCGGCGGTCTTCACGGCAGCCCACCCGTGCGCGCCGGACAAGCGCATGGGAACCGTCACCACCGCCGCCAGCGCCGCCGCCTCCTCACCGGTTCGCGAGGCTCCGTCCGCCACCGCGCGCGACAGAGCGCTCGAGAGCTCGTCGCCAAGCGTCCATTCCTTCGCGAGCGCCGCGCACTGGCTCGACCCCAGCCGGCCGACCGCCGTGACGTAGCGCGACACCATCGCGCCGAGCGACCGCGGATTGGTCACCGGGATCGCTGACGCGAACGGCGCATACGACGCCGCGAACTTGATCGGGGTCACGTGATGGCGGTGCACCAGCGCTGACACCGCGTGCCACGCAGCGACCGCCTCGTCGTCCGATCTGCCGCCGAAGAAATCGATCAAAGCCGTGCCGGCCTTGACCAGCGGCGCCACCGCTTCCTCGTTCGCGTCCGGCGCGGCAGCCGCGATGCGCTGCCATTCGCCCTTGTCCAGGGACGCGACCCGGTGCGCAAACCCGCCGCCGTTGAGCCCCTCGAACGCTATGGACGGCTCGAACGGCACCAGGACCTGGCGGATCTGGTCGAGGTTGGCGTGGTTGCGCGACTCGAGCGCAAAGCCTGCGCGCTCCACGGCGACGAAAACTCGGCAGCGCGTATAGGAGTCGAGGTCGCGCGTCGCCTCGAGCATCGCGAGGAGCGAGCGCACGACGCCGGCCGGCTCCGCGGCGCCTTCGCGAGTGACGCTCGACACCAGCTTGCGCCGGTCGAGCACCCGCAGCCACTGGATCGCGGTCAGCTCGCCGACGCCCTTGATGAACGCGGCGACCTCGGCGTGGTTCGGTCCATACGGCGTGGCCGCCTTGGCTACCGGTGCGGCCGGTACGGCGCGCGACCTGGGCGGCCGCGTGATCGACTTGATGGCCGTGTCGACCGCGGCTCGCACGCGCTCGGCGGCCGGCCGCTCGTCGACCTCATCCAGCGAGGCCAGCGGCAGCACCGGCTCGAGTGGCGCCCAGAGCTGGGCAATCTCCTGGGCCGAGAGGTCAGGCAGCGCGCTGAGCACGCGTCCGCCGTGGACCAGCGTCCTGACGGCGGCCCATCCGACGTCGCCAGAAAGGTGGTTCGAGACGTACGGCAGCGCGCTCAGGGCCACCGCCTCCTCGCTCTTCACGTGGCGGTTCTTGGCCACGGCCTGGAGCAGCGCCCGCGAGGCTGCCGGCTCGATGCGCCAGCGCTGCGCCATGACCTCGAGCTGCGCCCCGGTCACCTGCTGCAGCCGCGCCAGGAATCGGCGTGTCCGGGGATCGAGCACGTCCGATCCCGACAGAGGGATGAGCGTGGCAAACGGCGAGTAGTGGACCGCCAACTTCAGAGCCGGCAGCTGGGAGCGCATCACGACTGCCGTCATCGCCTGCCACGCCGCGACCAGCTTGTCCTCGCTCTTCTTCGCGAGGGTGTCGAAGAGGACCTCGCCGGCGCGCGCCAGCGGCTCTGAGATGCGAGTGTCGCTGGTCCGGATCGCGGCCTGGATCGACCGCGCGTTGTCGGATGAGCCGTCCTTGGTCACGGACGCGACCTGACGCTTCACGGCCAGGGCCTGGCGCCACTGCCAGGGCGTCAGCTGACCCGCCGCCACTATGAACGCCTCGACCTCGGCGGTGTGCGGGCCGAACCGATGCGATGCGTCGTCGTTGGACCTCTGGATGCGGCCGAGGAGACCGTGGGAGGCGGGCGCCACGGGCCTATTCTGGGTCGCGCCGGCCGTTCCCGAGCCGGTTTAAACCGTCTCGACCTTCAGCAAGTTCGTCTGCCCCGGCCGCCCCACCGGGACCCCGGCCACGACCACGACCCGGTCGCCTTTCCGCACCATCCCACTCGCCTTGGCCGCCTCGGTGGCGTTCTCGATCATCTGGTCCGTATCCCGCCCAGGGCTCACGAGCAGCGGGACCACGCCCGAGTAGAGGGCGGTGCGCCGGAGGACACCGACGTTGGGGCTTGCGGCGATGACCGGCATCGGCGGCCGGGCCTTGCTGCAGCGCAACGCGGTGGTCCCCGACTCCGTGAAGGCGATGATCACCTTCGCGTGCAGCTCAGTCGCCGTCGAGGCGGCGGCGTGCGCGATCGCGCCGCCCACCTGGCCCGGCTCCCGCCAGACCTGGCGTGCCCGCTCGAAGCCAGGGTGCTTCTGCGCGGCAAGGCAGATACGCGCCATCGCCCGCACCGCTTCTACCGGGTGGGCGCCGATAGACGTCTCCTGCGAGAGCATCACCGCGTCGGTTCCGTCCCAGATCGCGTTCGCCACGTCGGACGCCTCGGCGCGCGTCGGGCGGTTCGAGGTCACCATCGACTCGAGCATCTCCGTCGCCGTGATCACCGGCACGCCCGCGCGGTTGGCGCGATCGATCACGTCCTTCTGCACCGCCGGGAGGTCGCCAAGCTTCAGCTCGACGCCCAGGTCACCGCGCGCGACCATCACGGCATCCGCGACCTCGAGGATCTGGTCGAGGTTCTTGATCGCCTCGAGCTTCTCCAGCTTGGCGATCACCGGGATGCTGCGGTTCATGTCGGCCAGGTGTTGCTGGCAGAGCACGAGGTCCTCTGCCCGCCGCACGAAGGAGAGCGCCAGGTAGTCGACGCCCAGCTCGACCGCGAGCTGGAGGTCCACGAGGTCTTTATCCGTCAGCGCGGGAAGGGGCAGCGGGCGGCCGGGGACGCTGACGCCTTTTCGCTCCCCGAGCAGTCCACCACGCACGACGGACGCGATTGCGCGGCCGTCCTGAACCGCGCGCACGGTGAGCTCGATCCGGCCGTCGTCGATCAGTACGCGATCGCCAGGTCGCAGCGCGCGCACGAGCTCCTCATGGCTGATCTCGATCTGGTTCGGCTGGGTGCGTTGCCCTCCCACGAGGACCACCTGCCTTCCCCTGACCAGCCGCTCGAACGAGCTGTCGAGCGCGCCTGTGCGGATCTTCGGACCCTGCAGGTCGCCGAGCAGTGCTACAGGCTTGCCCACCGATTCGGCCACCTCACGCACGTTGGCCGCGACCTCACGGTGCGTTTTCGCGTCGCCATGGGAGAAGTTGAGCCGCGCGACGTCCATGCCGGCCTGGATCATCGCCCTGAGCACTTTGGGCGAGGCGCTCGAAGGGCCGATCGTGCACACGATGCGCGTGCGCCGGATCATTGGTAGCGCTTCACTTTGCGGGTCATCTCGTTCTCGGCATCGATCACGCGCCGTTCCAGCTCGAGCGCGCTGATCACCGCGCCGCCCATACCGCGCACGAGGTCACGCTGGAAACGGTCCGAGGTCGCGACGGTGATCACGTCGCCCGCGTTGCTCGCCTCATATGCCAGCCGTTCGATGACGTGGTCGGCCGAATGGCCGCGACGGGTGAAGACGATATGCACGCCGTCGATGTCGTCCTCCGAGTTGGCCATGGCCGCCGAATGATGCGCGTCGAAAACCACCGTCACCGATTCGCCGGAGATCATGCCAAGAACGGCGAGCCTCTCGATCAGCTTCTCCCGGGCGGCTTCGAGCGATGCCTCGGAGAGGAGCCGCTTCAACGAGGTCCAGGCGTGGATGACGTTGTAGCCGTCGACGATGAGGCGCACTAGCTCGACCTCTGCCGCATCACTTCGTAAAGGACGGCCGCGGCAGCGGCAGACGCGTTGAGGCTTGCGACGTGGCCCTTCACCGGCAATCGCACGCGCGCATCGCAGCGCTCCTTGACCAGGCGGTGCACCCCCGCCCCTTCCCCGCCGACCACCACACACACGCGCTGGGTGAAATCGAACTCCCACGCCAGCATCTCGCCGCGCGGATCGAGCGCGACGCACCAGATTTCAGCGCGCTTCACCTCCGCGATCGCCGAGGGAAGACCCGAGACCTTCGCGATCCGGAGCAGCTCCGACGCACCCGAGCTCGCCTTGGTCGCGGCGGGCGTGATGGGCGCGCTGCGGTGCTCAGGCAGGATCGCGCCGTCGCATCCCGCGACCTCGGCGCTGCGCAGGATGGCGCCAAGGTTCTGCGGGTCCTGGATCCCATCGAGCGCGAGGAGCAGCGACGGATTCGTATCCAGCAGCTGCTTGAGCGTCCAGTCGCGCCGGGGCTTGAGATCGGCGGCGACGCCCTGGTTGACGCCATGCGCCATCTGATCCAGGCGCGCCGCCGTCACCGTCTCGACCGGTGCGAGCTTTGCGATCTCGTCGAGGCGTGGGTCGTGACCCAGCCCCGCGGCCTGGTAGACCTTGACGACGCGACCGGCGCGCGCGGCTTCGAGGACCGCGTTGCGGCCGAAGATCATCTGTCCCACACTGATCGCATGGTTGCAGACTTCATGGCCCAGGCTCGAACGTTGCTCGCGGGCGGTGTCACTGAAACCAAACTGAGCAGAGTCGGACAGCTACTCGCGGAGGCCGCCCGGGAGCCGGGGTTCGTACCTCAAGTCGAGATGAAAAGCCTGCATGGCGGCGATACCACTTCTGCAATCCTCCAATCGGACCCGGACGGACTCACCCTCATGCTGGGGAAGTTCGCAGCCAATGAAGAAACGCCGGTCCACAACCACAATTCGTGGGGGGTGGCTTGCGTGATCCAGGGACATGACCGCTACCGGCACTGGCACCACGACGACGAGGGACGTCTGAAGATCCTCTACGAGAAAGTGCTCGACCCGGGGTCATTCGTTACCTGGCTCGACCCGCCGCACGACATCCACAGCCAGCAGGGTATCGGTGAGTCCGCCTTCGAGCTGGTGCTGTTCGGCAAGAACGTGATGACCATTCCCCGCAACTACTACGACCCGGACACGGGGAACGTCAGGACCGCTCTCCCTCAGTAACGGCGACGCGCCTCCAGCGCACTCCGTCCCTGGAGTCTTCGAGGGCGATGCCTTTGCGCCTCAGGTCTTCACGAATCCGATCGGCCGTGGCGAAATCCCTGCTCAGACGCGCTCGTTCGCGTTCGGAGATGAGGTCTTCGATCTCAGCGTCGAGTCGCGACGCCTCCCCCAGCACGTCAAGGTGGGCATCGACGTCGGAAAGAAGGCCGAGGGCCGTGGCCACGCCTTCGGCATTGACGGCACCGGCGTCGAGCGCGGTGTTGACGTCCCGCACGAAATCGAAAACGTGACCCAGTCCCCGCGGAAGATTCAAGTCGTCGTCTAGAGCCTCGCGGTACAGAGCCCGGGTTTGCGCCGTCCGCTCGACCAGGTCCTGGCTGTCGACCTCCGCGGGTCGTGTCGCGACCAGGCGCTGGGACAGCTCGCGGAGCCGGCGTACCTGCTCGGCCGCAGCGTGAAGTGATTCGTCGGAGAGCCGAAGGCGCTGGCGATAATGGGCGCCCGCGACGAGGAACATGCGCACGGCGAGAGGATCGTGGCCCGCCCCGACAAGATCCCGTAGGGTCGTGAATCCCCCGGCGCTCTTCGACATCTTCTCCCCCGTCGCGTCGGCGAGGTGCTCCGAGTGCAGCCATGCGCGCGCGAACTGCTTGTGGTTCGCGGCCTCGGACTGCGCGATCTCGTTTTCGTGGTGGGGAAACACCAGGTCGATTCCACCAGCGTGGATGTCGAGCGTCTCGCCGAGGTAGCGCTTGCTCATGGCCGAGCACTCGATGTGCCATCCGGGCCGGCCCTTGCCAAACGGTGAATCCCACGCGGCGCCGATCTTCTCGTCGCCCGGTTGTGGTTTCTTCCAGAGGGCGAAGTCGCTGACGTTTTCCTTGTCGTACTTGTCCGCGGCGACGCGCGCACCCGGCTTGAGACCCGCGCGGTCCAGGTGGCTCAGTGCCCCGTACCTC
>DASZJK010000119.1:0-3051 GCA_035948155.1 Candidatus Dormiibacterota bacterium | reverse complement strand
ACTCGGTGAGGATCTCGACCAGCGAGCCCTCGCCCGCGGGCTGAACCTTCATCGTCGCCGTCGCGCGAGCGGAGCCGGAACCCGTGGTCTCGCGTCCGTCGGCGGAGAGCGTCGCCGAGCGGTGCGCGTCGTCCCGCTCGGCGATCCGCGCCGTTCCGCTGTACGCAACAGTGATCGGCCCGACCTTGACCTTCACCTTGCCTTTGAACGTGGTCTGGTCGACCACTTCAGTGAGCTCGGCGCCGGGCACGCACCCGACCACTTTGTTCACGTCGAGGAGGTAATCGAACACCTTGTCCGGCGGGGCGCTCACCTGAAACGAATTCTCCAGTTGCATTTCCTGCCTAAAAGTAGCGCAATAGACGGAACAGTCAAGCTGAGCCGTTCACCACGTGGAGCACCCCGCGTGTGTCCTGGAGGGTATGAGGGCGTATGAAGCACAAGGTCTCAACCACTGTCAACGGCCGCCGGCACGAGCATGAAGTCGAGCCCCGTCTGCTGCTCGTGCACTACCTGCGCGACAACCTGGGGCTGACCGGCACCCACATCGGCTGCGACACCAGCCAGTGCGGCGCGTGCACCATCCTGGTCGACGGCAAGGCAATCAAGAGCTGCACGATGTTTGCGGTTCAGGCCGAGGGCAAGAGCCTGACCACCATCGAAGGAATGGCCAAGGACGGCGAGCTGCATCCGATCCAGCAGGCCTTCTGGGACGAGCACGGGCTGCAGTGCGGGTACTGCACGCCGGGCTTCATCATGGCCGCCTCGTACCTGCTTTCGACGAACCCGAATCCGACCGAGGACGAGATCCGCAAGGGCCTCGAGGGCAACCTCTGCCGGTGTACCGGTTACGTGAACATCGTCAAGGCCGTGCAGACCGCCGCCAAGACGATGAGCACTGCCCCGGCCAAGAAGGCCACGGTCGCCGCGGGAGGCAACTGACATGGCCGTCACCCAGATGGTCGGAGCCAAGATCCATCGCCGCGAAGACCCGCGCCTGATCACCGGGCACGGCCACTACATCGACGATTTCGCGCGCACGGGCACAGCGCACGCAGCCTTCGTGCGCAGCCCGCTCGCCCACGCCCGCATCAAGAGCATCGATGTCACCGACGCCAGCAAGGCGCCCGGCGTGGTCGGCGTCTACACCGCGCGCGACTTCAAAGGTCAGCTCGCGGGTACCCATCCCGCCGCACCGGCTTTCGTGGCCGAGAAGAAGTACGTCCCGGAGCGATTCCCGATCGCCGAGCAGGAGGTCTGCTACCAGGGCGAGGTCGTCGCCGCCGTGCTGGCGGAGACCAAGGCACAGGCGGCGGATGCGGCCAACCTCATCCAGGTCGAGTACGACGAGCTTCCCGCGGTGATGGACCTCGAGAAAGCCCTCGCCAAGGGCTCGCCGCTCGCCCACACAGGCGGCCCGGACAACGTGTGCTGGGACTTCACCTATACGCCGCCCGACCTCACCGAGGGGGCCTTCAAAGAGGCCGATGTCGTCGTCAAGGAAAGGATCCTGCAGAACCGACTCGCGCCAGTGCCCATGGAGCCACGGGGCGTCATGGCCGACTTCGAGGGCTTCGACAAGAAGCTCACGATCTGGATGTCGAGCCAGAACCCGCACTTCATCCGCCTGTTCGTGTCGGGCGCGCTGGGCTTGAAGGAGAGCCAGGTAAGGGTCATCTCGCCCGACGTCGGCGGGGGGTTCGGCAGCAAGATCAGCCCGTACCCGGAGGACTACCTCGTGCCTGCCCTTTCGCGCCTCGCCGAGCGGCCGGTGAAGTGGATCGAGACCCGGACCGAGTCGATCCAGAACGCGACCCACGGCCGCGGCCAGTTCTACGACTGTGAGGTCGCGGCGAAGAAGGACGGCACGCTGCTCGCGATGCGCGTCGTGCAGTACGTCGACGTCGGCGCGTATCACGGAACGTTCGGCGCGTTCCAGCCGGTGGCCTGCCTCATGGCCGGCGGCGCATACAAGTGGAAGGGCATCTCGGCGCGCACGGTCGGTGTGCTCACCAACCGCGTGCCCACGGACCCCTACCGCGGCGCGGGTCGTCCAGAGGCCACCCACCTCGTCGAGCGGATGGTGGATCTCGTCGCCCTTGAGCTGAAGATGGACCCGGTTGATGTTCGGCGGAAAAACTTCATCCAGCCCGAGGACTTTCCTTTCACCCAGAACTTTGGCCTCGTGGTCGATTCAGGCGACTACGACAAGGCGCTGGACAAGGCGCTGCAACACGCCGGTTATGCAGAGCTGCGCAAGAGGCAGGCCGACCTCCGCAAACAGGGCAAGTTCATGGGCATCGGATTCTCTACGTGGATCGAGCTGTGCGGTTTCGGGCCGAGCGCGGCAACGGCGCCCGCGACCGGCGGCATCGCGCTCGTCGAGTCGGCCCAGGTGCGGGTGACACCGACCGGGTCCGTGATCGTCTACACCGGCACGCACTCTCATGGCCAGGGACACGAGACGACCTTCCCGCAGATCGTGGCCGACCAGCTCGGAGTGCCGCTGGACAGCATCGAGCTCCGGCACGGCGACACCGCCGAGGGCACAGCGTTCGGTTACGGGACTTACGGCAGCCGGAGCCTGGCGGTCGGCGGCGTGGCTATCAGCAAGGCGGTCGGCAAGGTCATCGACAAGGGCAAAAAGCTCGCCGCACACCTGCTCGAGGCGGCTGAAGAGGACGTCGTGTTCGAGCGCGGCAGCTATCACGTCAAGGGGTCCCCGGACAAGTCGAAGGCGTTTGGCGAAGTCGCATTCGCGAGCTACGGCATGAGCCTGCCGCCGGGCATGGAGCAGGGCTTGGAGGCGGTCGCGTACTTCGACCCGCCCAACCTTGTCTGGCCATTCGGCACCCATATCGCGGTGGTCGAGATCGACGGCGAGACCGGCCACATCGAAATCACGAAGTACGTCGCCGTGGATGACTGCGGAAACATCATCAACCCGATGATCGTCGACGGCCAGATCCACGGTGGCGTCGTTCAGGCCATCGGCCAGGCCCTGTATGAAGAGGTCGTTTACGACGACGACACGGGCCAGCTGCGGACCGG
>DASZJK010000118.1:0-15774 GCA_035948155.1 Candidatus Dormiibacterota bacterium | reverse complement strand
CTGCCCGAAGAGGTGCTGCGTCGTGGCGTCGACTTTGCGGGCGATGTCGGGCGACCAGGCGTGGTTGAGCGCGTCCGAGCCTGAGGCCAAGGCGAAGAAAGCTCCGGCCGCAGCCAGGGCCAGGACGATGTGCCACCAGGCCGGCACGACCAGTCCGAGCCGGGTCGCCGCGTCGGCAGCACTGCGGCGCATGAAGACGCCGACCCCGGCGAGGGCGAGGAGGAGAAACGGCACTTCGTTCAGGAACAGGTCGGGGATCGTCAGCGGCGCCGCTGCCCGGTCGGCTGCCAGGACGTCGGTGAAGACGATGAACGTGACCTGCGTGCCGAAGAAGACGAGCGCGAGCGACAGGGCCAGCGCGTGGACAGGGTTGTCGGGGTCGATCTGGAGGAAACTCGCCATGTCGCGGCGGATTGGCCTGAAGACGAAGCCGGCGGCCGCCGCGCCCGTAACAACAAAACCCGCGTCAACGGCAAACCGCGTCTGTGCGCCGAGGTCGCTGCTCAGGATCGCGGTGCCGAACTGCGAGGCGAAGAGGTCGAGGGCGCCGACGAGCACCGTGATCAGGGGAGCGTAGGCAGCCAGGATTGGCGTGGCCACGTTCGCCCACGATTTACCCACCGCCACATTCGCGACGATCACAAGCGGAAGTGGGCTCAGCTCGATGAACGCCGACAGGACGTCGAGCGGGAGGGGGTGCGTCAGCCGGTCTTGGCGCCCTTGTCTGGTTGGGGAGAGCGGGACGCGCCGTCGACGTTGTTCCCGAACTCGAGCAGCGGCCGGATCAGCTCGATGGGCAGCGGCAGGATGATCGTCGTGTTCTTTTCGGCGCCGATCTCGACCATGGTCTGGAGGAACCTGAGCTGGAGCGCGCCCTGCTGCGAGGAGATCACCTGAGCGGCGTTGGCCAGGGTCTGCGAGGCCTGGAACTCACCGTCGGCGTTGATGATCTTGGCCCGCTTCTCCCGCTCTGCCTCTGCTTGCTTCGCCATCGCGCGCTGCATGGTCTGGGGCAGCTCGACGTCCTTGATCTCAACCGTTGAGACCTTGATGCCCCACGGCTCGGTCTGCTCGTCGATGATCTTCTGCAGGTTCTGGTTGATCCGGTCCCGCTCGGCGAGGAGCTCATCGAGCGATGACTGACCCAGCACAGCGCGCAGGGTCGTCTGCGCGATCTGCGAAGACGCGTTTATGTAGTTCAGCACCTGGACCACGGCTCTGCGCGCGTCGACGACCTGGAAGTAGATCACCGCGTTGACCTTGGCCGTCACGTTGTCCTTGGTGATGATCTCCTGCGGCGGAACCTCGAGAGTGATCACGCGCAGGTCGATCTTGACCAGGCGGTCGACCCCGAACGGGATGATGAAGAACAGTCCGGGACCCTTGAGCGCGATCAGGCGCCCGAGGCGGAAAACCACACCCCGCTCGTACTCGGCGGCGATGCGCAGGCTCGAGAAGAGCGCGATCAGGAGGATCACGAGGATGACGCCGATGACGATGAGCGGGGCCGCGTCCACCTATTTGTTCTCCTTCGCCTCTCCGTTGGCCTGACTGGTTTCGGGTGCCACCTCCAGCTCGAGCCCGTGGCGGCCGACCACGCGCACCGGCGCTCCGGCCGCGATCGGCTGCTCGGCGCTGGCCTTCCAGAGGGCGCCCTTGACAAAGACTAGACCCTCCGGCGAGATCGCCTCCCGCGCCTCTCCCACAGCTCCGACCATGCTCTCCGGGCCCGAAAACGCAGGCTGGCGCCGCGCCTGCCAGACCTTGCGGATGAAGAACGTGAAGAAGGCGAGCGTGACCAGCCCGGTGACCACCGAGACGATCGGATTCACGCCAAGACCGACGGGACCCGTGTTGATGAGAAATGCCATGCCGAGGACAAGCGCGAAAGCGCCGCCCACGGAAAGAAAGCCATGCGTCGGCGCCTTGATGTCGGCGACGAAGAGCAGAAGCGCCAGCAGCATCAAAAGGCCGCCGGCGATGTTCACGGGCAGGTTGGCGAGCGAGACGATCGCGAGCACGCCCGCGATTCCGCCCACGACGCCTGGCAGGATCAGGCCGGGGTTGGAGAGCTCGGTGATGATGCCGTAGCCCGCGACCAGGATGAGCAGGGCCGCGATCGTCGGGTCGATGAGCGCGTTGAGAAACACCTGCCAGAAGGGCATCGGAAAGTCGTCGATCACGGCGCCCGCGGAATGGATGGTCAGCGTGCCGTTGGTGCGGGGGACCTGACGCCCGTCGATCTGTCGCAGAAGCGAGCCGATGTCGTTGGCCTCGAGGTCCGCGACTTTCAGACGGACCGCCTCTTCCGCGTCGATGTTCACGCTGTTGCGCACCGCCTGTTCGGCCCAGTCGGCGTTGCGGCCGTGCGTCGACGCAAGGCTGCGCACGCGTGTCACGGCGTCGTTCAGCACCTTCGCGCCAAGGTCGCCGGTGAGGTTGGCGCCGGAAGCGTCGATCGGATGCGCCGAACCGATGTTGGTCCCAGGCGCCATCGCCAGAACGTCCGCCGCCTGGGCGACGAACAGCCCGGCCGACGCCGCGCGCGCGCCGCTGGGGTAGACGTAGACGATGACAGGCACCGACGAGTTGAGGAGGTTCGTGACGATCTCGTCCATCGAAGTGGAGATGCCGCCGGGGGTGTTCATGACCACCAGAAGTGCGTCGGCATGGTCGGCTTCGGCGCGATTCACGGACGTGGCGATGTAGGCCGACATGATGTTGTTGATGTCACCGTTAAGGTCCGCCCGCTCGACGTGTGGCGTCGCGGCGGACGCGTTCAGGGGGACGAGTAACGCTGCCGCGGCGAAGACCAGCCAGCCAAGCTTCAGCGCCGCCCAGTGCCGCATGTTGCGAGTATGGCAAGACCGTGTAAAACGTGGAACATCGGCCCTGGGGGAGGCCTTTGAGGCCGGGCGTAGAATCGGACGCCATGGGGTCGCAGCCGGTTCATTCGAGTGGTGACGACGCCGTGCTGCGCGACGTTCGCAAGCAGGCGCGCGTCAGCCCTCCGCTCGATGGCGCCGAGGAGCGCCGTCTCCTCGAGCTTGCTGCGCGCGGAGACAAGCCGAGCCAGGAGCGCGTAGTCGCATCGAAGCTCGCGATGGTCGTACGCCTCGCCGAGGCGCGCGACGACAAGGGCGTTTCGGTGCCCGACCTGGTGCAGGAGGGGTCGATCGGGCTGGTGGACGCAGTGCAGTCGTTCCTGCGAAGCGGCGCCGTGGACTTCGATGCCTTCGCCGAGCGGAAGGTCGGCGAGCAGATGGACGCCGCCATCGAGGCCGAGTCGGCGGCGGTGCGCGACGGAGAGCTCCTGGTGGCGGCCGCGAACGATTACGAGCGCACCGAGCTCTTGCTGCGCCGCGAGATCCATCGCCCGCCGACGGCGAGCGAGATCGCCGAGAAGCTCGAATGGACCGTCGACCGCACGCAGTACGTAGCCAGCGTCGTCGCGGACGCACGGCGGAGACACGACGAAGAGCTGCTGGAGTTCATCGACCCCGACGCAATCGATTTCGACGGCAGCGTTGACGGCGAATAGCTCCCCGCGGCGCACACCGCTGTACGACCGCCATGTCGCCCTCGGTGGGCGAATGGTCGACTTCGGCGGTTGGGAGATGCCGCAGCAGTACACGTCGATCCGCGATGAGCATTTCGCGGTGCGCAAAGCGGCCGGACTTTTCGACGTGTCGCATATGGGCCGTTTTCGCATCACCGGTCCATCGACGACCGCGTTCGTGCAGCGCCTCGTCACCAACGACGTCTCGGGTCTCCAACCAGGGCAGGCGCAGTACAACCTGATGTGCAACGAGGCTGGCGGGATCGTCGACGACCTCGTCGTCTACTGCTCGGAGGACGGATTTCTGGCCGTGGTCAACGCGTCGAATCGCGAGAAGGACCTCGATTGGATGCGCTCGCACGCCCCGACCGACGTGACCATCGAAGACCGCACCTTCGAGCTGGCGCTGGTGGCGTTCCAGGGACCGGAGGCGGAGCGGCTGATGCCGTCCCACGGCCTCGACGACATTCCGTATTTCGGTTTTCGCCGTGGCGACGTCGCCGGCGTGCCGGCGGTCATCTCGCGCACCGGCTACACCGGAGAGGACGGCTTCGAGATCATGGTCAAGAGCGAGCGCGTCGGCCAGGTGTGGGACGCGATCCTCGAAAACGGAGCGAACCAGGGCGTCCTGCCGGCGGGTCTGGGCGCGCGAGACGCCGCAAGGCTGGAGGCTGCGCTTCGCCTCTGGGGCAACGACATGGACGAGACGGTCAACGCCTACGAGGCGGGACTTGGCTGGACGGTCAAGCTCGACAAGGGTGACTTCGTGGGGCGCGAAGCGCTGCAGAAGGTGAAGGCCGAGGGTCCGGGCCGCAGGCTGGTTGGTCTCAAGATGCAGCCCGGCGACATCGGGCGCCACGGCGCCTCCGTCTCCGCAGGAAGCCGCCGCGTCGGCGTGATCACCAGCGGCACGCACTCCTTCTTCCTCGGCTACCCGGTCGCGCTGGCGATGGTGGAAGCGCGATCATTGCAAGTCGGAGATAGGGCAGTGGTCGAGGTCAGGGGCAGGGAGGCTCCGGCCGAGGTCGTCAAGCTGCCGTTCTACCGCGGCTCCGCCCACTCAATCACCGAGAAGAAGGAGAGTCGGAATGGCTGACCGTCGCTACACCAAGACGCATGAGTGGGTCGCGGTCGACGGCAAGCACGCGACCGTCGGCATCACCGACTTCGCCCAGTCGCAGCTCGGCGACGTGGTGTTTCTCGAGCTCCCCAAGCCGGGCCGCAAGCTCGATGCCGGCGAGACGTTCGGCGTGGTCGAATCGGTCAAGGCGGCGAGCGACCTCTACTCGCCGGTCGCTGGGCGGATCAGCGAGGTCAACGAGAAGCTGGCGTCCAAGCCAGAGCTGATCAACTCCGACCCGTTCGGCGAAGGCTGGATCTTCAAGCTCGAGATGACGGGTGATCTCCCCACCGACCTTCTCGACGAGGACGCATACAAGAAGGTGGCAGAGGCCTCGAACCACTAGGTTGCCGTACCTCGTCCATTCCCCCGAAGACCGCACCGCCATGCTCGAGAAGATTGGCGTCGAATCGATCGATGATCTCCTCGTCGACATCCCCCAATCGCTGCGCCTGGACGGGCTGCAGCTTCCCAACGGTCTGTCGGAGCTGGAGACGATGGCGCAGGTGGCGGTCCTCGCCAGCCGCAACAAGGTCTATCCCGACCGTCTGACCTTTCGCGGCGGCGGCATCTATCGCCGGTTCATCCCCGCGGCGGTCGCGGCGGTCACTTCGAAGCCCGAGTTCTACACGGCCTACACGCCGTACCAGGCGGAGGCCAGCCAGGGCACGCTCCAGGCGATATTCGAGTACCAGTCGCTGATCGCCGAGCTCACGGGTCTGGACGTTTCCAACGCGTCTCTATATGACGGCGCGACCGCGGTGGCGGAGGCGGCGATGATGGCCTTTGTCCACACGGGCCGGAACGAGGTCATCGTCTCCGGCTACCTACATCCCGAGTATGTGCAGGTACTTCGCGCCTTCGGCGAGGGTCGCGGGATCAAGGTCCGCAAGGGCGGTGAGCCGAACAAGAAGACCGCAGCCGTGATCTTCCAGCAGCCGGACTTCCTCGGGCTGCTCGTCGACGCCCGCGCCCTGACCGCTTCGGCCCACGCCGCGGGTGCGCTCGCGATCGCTTGTGTCGATCCGATCAGCCTCGCGCTTCTCGCGCCTCCGGGCGAGTACGACGCTGACATCGCGGTCGGCGAGGGCCAGCAGCTCGGACTGGCGCCGAGCTTCGGGGGTCCGCACGTCGGCTTCATCGCGTGCAAGAAGGAGCTGGTGCGCAAGCTTCCAGGCCGGCTCGTCGGCATTGCACACGACGCCCAGGGGCGGCGCGGCTTCGTCCTGGCCCTTGCCGCGCGAGAGCAGCACATCCGCCGCGAGAAGGCGACCTCCAACATCTGCACCAACCACTCGCTGTGCGCGCTAGGGGCGGCGGTGTACCTGACCTACATGGGCCCCTACGGCCTGCGTCAGGTTGCCGAGGTCAGCTTCCGACGGGCCCATGCGCTGGCCGAGCGGCTCAAGTCGCTGCCCGGCTGGGAGATGGCGTTTCCCGAGCGCCAGTTCGTCAACGAATTCCCGATGCGCGTGCCCAAAGCACCGGCGGTGCTGCGCAAACTGTCGCGCAAGGGGATCCTCGGCGGCCTGGAAGTCGGTCGCTGGTTTCGCGAGCTGAAGGGTGTCGTCACCTTCACCTGCACCGAGGTCAACGACGCCCGGGCGCTCGAAGAGCTCGTCGAGGCGTTGTCGGCATGACCGAACCGCTCAGTTTTGAGCTAAGCCGTCCGGCGGTCGACCCACCGCGTCTTCCCGAGCCCGACGTGAGCGGCCCGGCGCCGGCAGAGGTCATTCCGCACGAGGCGCTGCGCTCCCGTCCGCCCGGCCTTCCAAGACTGAGCGAGCCGGAGATCATGCGCCACTACAGCCGGCTCGCCTCGCTCAACTACTCGATCAGCGAGAACTTCTACCCGCTCGGCAGCTGCACGATGAAGTACAACCCGGTGGCCAACGAGCTGGCGGCGTCTTTGCCGGGTTTCGCCGGCCTGCACCCGTACCAGGAAGAGGATTCTGTGCAGGGCGCGCTCGAGCTGATGTGGCGGCTGGAGCGCGCGCTGTGCGCGGTCGTTGGCGTGGAGCGAGTCACGCTGCAGCCGGCCGCGGGGGCGCACGGGGAGTGGACGGCGCTGCGGATGATCGCCGCGTTCCATGGCTCGCGCGGCGAGAACCGCACCGAGGTCCTTGTCCCGGATTCCGCCCACGGCACCAACCCGGCCAGCGCGGCGCTCAGCGGCTTCCATGTCCTGGAGGTGAAGTCGGGGGCGGACGGTCGGATCAGCCTTGCCGACCTTGAATCGAAGCTTTCGCCCAAAACCGCCGCCCTGATGCTCACGAACCCCAACACCTTGGGCTTGTTCGAGAGGGAGATACTGGATATAGCGGAGATGGTGCACGCCACCGGGGCGATGCTGTACTACGACGGCGCCAACCTGAACGCTTTCATGGGCATCTGCCGGCCTGGCGACATGGGCTTCGATGCGGTGCACATGAACCTCCACAAGACGTTCACGACGCCGCATGGGGGAGGAGGACCCGGGGCCGGTCCCGTCGGGGTCAAGGCCGAGCTCGTACCCTTCCTGCCGAGCCCCACCGTCGAGCGACAGAACGGTCACCTGACGCTGGATTACAAGCGGCCGCAGTCGATCGGCCGCGTCAGGAGCTTCTACGGCAACTTCGGGATGCTCGTCCGCGCCTATACGTACATCCTGGCCATGGGCGGCGATGGCCTGACCCAGGCGTCGCAAGACGCCGTGCTGTCGGCCAACTACCTGCGCAAGCTGGTCGAGGACGATCTCGAGATGCCCCACGAGGGGCCGTGCATGCACGAGTTCGTCGCGAGCGCGCAGAACCTGCACGAGAACGGCGTCCGGGCCCTCGACGTCGCCAAGGCGCTGCTCGACAAGGAGTTCTACGCCCCGACTGTCTACTTCCCGCTGGTCGTGCCCGAGGCGATCATGGTCGAGCCGACCGAGACCGAGAGCAAGGCGACCCTCGACTCCTTCGCCAGCGCCATCAAAGAGATCGTCGCCAGGGCCAGGACCGACCCCCAGAGCCTGCACGCCGAGCCCACCAACCTGCCTGTCGGGCGCCTCGACGAGGTGGCCGCGGCAAGGCGCATCAACGCCTACCTGCAGGGGGCGAGCGACGACCCAGTTTTGAGGTGGAAGGCGGCTTCGGACGGGGCCTCTTAAAGCGGGCTGTTAAGACCCCTCCCGGGGCCTTTTTCGTATTCAAAATCCGGTACAATTGAGATCCTGAAGTTCTGCCCAGTAAACCCGCAAATTTCTTCGCGCTGGGAGGGCCGAAAACCCCGGTCGCTGGGCGCGCGCAGGGCGCCCTAGATGGCTGTACGAAAGCCGCTTCCGGGGCCGGGCGCGCGCAGGGCGCACCCGGAGATTCGGAGCCCTCGAGCTCTAGGCGCGGACGTGGCCTACACCGCCGAGCAGATCCAGGTCCTTGAGGGCCGGGAGCATGTACGGCGGCGTCCGAGCATGTACATCGGCTCGACCAGCTCCACGGGCCTCCACCACCTCGTCAACGAGGTGGTCGACAACGCCGTCGACGAGGCCCTGGCCGGCTACGCGACCAGGATCCTGGTCACCCTCTTCGAGGACGGCAGCGTCCAGGTCGACGACAACGGCCGTGGCATCCCCGTCGACATCCACAAGAAGGAAGGCCTGTCCGCCCTCGAGCTGGTCATGACCCGCCTCAACGCCGGGGGCAAGTTCGGCGGCGGGGGCTACAAGGTTTCGTCCGGCCTGCACGGCGTCGGGGTATCGGCTGTCAACTTCCTAAGCGAGAAGATGCAGGTCTGGGTCGAGCGTGGCGGCAAGACCTACTTCCAGGAGTACGCGCGCGGCGTGCCCAAGGCGGCCGTCAAAGCCATCGGCAAGGCAGAGGGCACCGGCGCCCGGGTCCGTTTCTGGCCCGACCCGCAGATCTTTCCCGACACCAAGTTCGACCACGAGACCATCCAGCACCGCCTGCGCGAGATGGCCTACCTCAACAAGCGCCTCGAGATCGCGCTGGCTGATCAGGCGCTCGGCATCACGAACACCTTCTACTTCGAGGGCGGCATCGTCGCGTTCGTGCGCGCGCTCAACCGGGACAAGCAGGTGGTCAACGTGCCTCCGTTCTACATCGAACGCGAGATCGAGGGCACGCAGGTCGAGATCGCGCTTCAGTACAACGAGACCTTCGTCGAGAACGTGGTCGCGTTCGCCAACACGATCCACACGACCGAAGGCGGCAGCCACGTCACCGGGTTCCGCTCGGCGCTGACCGCCGTCCTCAACCGTTACGCCCGCAAGGCGGGGCTGCTCAAGGAGTCGGACCCGAACCTCACCGGTGAGGACGTGCGCGAGGGTCTCACCGCGGTGATCAGCGTCAAGGTCCTCGAGCCGCAGTTCGAAGGCCAGACCAAAGGCAAGCTCGGCAACGCCGAGGTGCAGGGCCACGTCTCGCTCGCGATCACCGAAGGATTGACCCAGTACCTCGAGGAGAACCCGTCGGAGGGCCGGCGCGTCATCGAGAAGTCGCTCACCGCCGCCCGCGCCCGCGAGGCCGCGCGCAAGGCCCGCGACCTGGTGCAGCGCAAGAGCCTGCTCGAGTCGAGCATGCTGCCCGGCAAGCTCGCGGACTGCTCGGAGCGGGACCCCGCGCTATGCGAGCTCTACATCGTGGAGGGTGACTCCGCCGGTGGCACCGCCAAGGGCGGCCGCGACCGGCGCACGCAGGCGATCCTCCCGCTTCGCGGCAAGATCCTCAACGTCGAGAAGGCGCGCCTGGACAAGGTGCTGACGTCAGATGAGATCCGCAACCTCATCACCGCGATGGGAGCCGGCGTCGGCGACAACTTCAACATCGACAAGATCCGCTACCACCGCATCGTGACCATGACCGATGCGGACGTCGACGGGAGCCACATCCGCACCCTGCTCCTCACGTTCTTCTTCCGCTACTTCCCGCAGGTCATAGAAAAGGGCTACCTCTACATGGCGCAGCCGCCGCTGTTCAAGGTGTCGAAGGGCACGGGCAAGAACATGAAGGTGATCTGGTGCCAGTCCGAGGCGGAGCGCGACAGGGCGCTGCGCCAGCTCGGAAAGGGCGCCGAGGCCGCGCGTATGAAGGGTCTGGGGGAGATGAACGCCGAGGAGCTGTGGGAGACGACGATGAACCCCGCGACTCGCGTGCTCCTGCAGGTCCAGGTCGAGGACGTGGCGGCGGTCAACGACACGTTCGAGAAGCTGATGGGACCCGACGTCGAGCCGCGCAAGAAATTCATCCAGGCGCACGCCAAGAGCGTCCGCAACCTCGATATCTAGGTTGTACGGAGCATGCGTATAGCAGTTGACGCCATGGGCGGCGATCACGCGCCGGCCGAGATCGTCAAGGGAGCGGCCATGGCGGCCCAGGAATACGGGATCGACATCTCGCTCGTGGGCCTTCCTCATCAGGTGCAGCCGCTGCTCGAAGGCCGTCCTCGCTTGCAGCTGGTGCCGTGCACGCAGGTGATCGCAATGGACGAGCACCCCGCGCAGGCGGTGCGCTCCAAGCCCGACGCGTCGATCAATGTGTGCGCGCACCTCGTCAAGGAGGGTCGCGCTGATGGATGGACGTCGGCGGGCAACTCCGGCGCGATCATGGCCGCAGCTCTCTTCATCCAGGGTCGGATTCGGGGTGTGGAACGGCCGGCGCTTGGATCCATCGTCCCCACGCAAGACGGCTTCGCGTACTTCCTCGACGTCGGCGCCAACGTCGACTCGAAGCCCGAGTACATGACGCAGTTCGCGGTGATGGGGTCGGTCTATGCGCGCGAGATGCTGGGCCGCGCGCAACCAAGGGTTGCGCTGTTGAGCAACGGCGAGGAAGAGGGCAAAGGCGACGAGCGCGTGCGCGAGACCTCGAGGCGGCTGCGCGGATCGATGCCTGGCTTCATCGGCAACGTCGAACCGAAAGACATCTACGCCGGTCGCACGGACGTGGTGGTGGCCGATGGATTCGTCGGCAACGTGGCGATCAAGATGGCCGAGGCGACGGCGGAATTTCTCTTCCGTTCGTTGCGCGACGAGATCCCCAAGACGCTCGCCGGCAAGCTCGGCGGCGCGCTCATCCGGCCGCGCGTGCGCGAGATCCGCGACCGCATCGATTGGCGCGAGTTCGGAGGTGCCCCGCTTCTCGGCATCGACGGCGTGGCCGTCGTCGCGCACGGTCGCTCCGACGCGCGCGCGATGAAGAACGCGATCCGGGTCACCCGCGACGCGGTCGAGAACGAGCTCGTCGGTAAGATTCGCGCGGAGGTGGCGAGGCCATGACGGACGGCCGGACGCGAGTCGTGGTGACGGGTATGGGAACCGTCAACCCGATCGGCAAGAATCTCGACGAGTACTGGCACAGCCTGATCGAGGGACGCAGCGGCGCAAGCCCGATCGAGCGCTTCCCGACCGACAAGCTCGCCACCAAGTTTGCCTGTCAGGTAAGCAACTGGGATCCAAAGGACTACATCGACCCCAAGGCCGCCAAGCGCATGGCGCGGTTCTCCCAGATGGCAGTCGCCGCGTCAGGCATGGCGCTGGCAGACTCGGGCCTGGATCTTGCCAAAGAGGAGAGCTTCCGCGTCGGCGTGGCGATGGGCACCGGCATCGGGGCCTTCGACGACATGACCGAAGGGGCGGTCTCGTTCCTCACGAAAGGGCGCCTCAACCCGCTCTACGCCCCGACGATCATCCCGAACATGGCCGGCGCATCGGTGGCCATGCAGTTCCATCTGCGCGGTCCGAACACGACAGTGACGACGGCGTGCGCCGCGTCGACGCAGACGCTCGGCGACGCGACCCACCTGATCCAGCGCGGCGACGCGGACGTGATGCTCGCGGGAGGCACGGAGGCCTCGTTGTGCGAAGTCGGCATCGCGTCGTTCAACGCGATACGCGCGCTGTCGACGCGCAACGAAGCGCCCGAAAAGGCCAGCCGGCCATTCGACAGGGACCGCGACGGATTCGTCCCGGGTGAGGGCGCGGGCACTTTGATCCTCGAGTCACGCGAGCACGCGATCAACCGCGGCGCGCGCATCTACGGCGAGGTGCTCGGTTTCGGCACCACGAATGACGCGTTCCATCAGGTTGCGCCGGACGAGACCGGCGAGGCGCCCGCGCGGGCGGTGACCATCGCATTGAAAGACGCGCGGATCGAACCTGGCGACATCGACTACGTCAACGCGCACGGCACGTCGACCCAGCTCAACGACGCAGGCGAGACGAAGGCGTTGAAGATCGCACTCGGTGAGCACGCGTACAGGGTCGCGATCAGCAGCACCAAGTCGATGATCGGTCACCTGCTCGGCGCGGCGGGCGCGGTCGAGGCCATCGCGACCCTCCTCACGATCAACCGCGGCATGATCCACCCGACGATCAACTACGAGAACCAAGACCCCGAGTGCGACCTCGACTACGTGCCCAACACCGCTCGCCGCAAGGACGTGAACATCGCGATCTCCAACGGGTTCGGTTTCGGCGGGCACAACGCGGTGGTCGTCCTGGGCAGGTACAAGGACTGAATCATGGCTGACGAAACGATAGGCACCATCCTCCCTCGCAATCTCCAGGAGGAGATGCAGACCTCCTACATGGAGTACGCGATGTCCGTCATCATCAGCCGGGCCCTGCCCGACGTGCGTGACGGGCTGAAGCCGGTGCAGCGTCGGATCCTCTACGCGATGCAGCAGGCGGGCGCGACCAACGCTTCGCGTACGAAGAAGTCGGCCGCGTTCGTCGGCGACGTCCTCAAGCTCTATCACCCGCACAGCGACACCGCCGTCTACGACGCACTGGTGCGGATGGCACAGCCCTTCTCGCTGCGTTACCCGCTGATCGAGGGCCAGGGCAACTTCGGCAGCGTCGACGGCGATCCGCCGGCAGCCATGCGCTACACCGAAGCCAAGCTGTCCGCCATCACCGCTGAGCTCATGGCCGACATCGAGAAGCAGACCGTCGACATGATGCCGAACTACGACAACTCCGAGGAGGAGCCGACCGTCCTCCCGGCGCGCGTGCCGAACCTTCTGCTCAATGGCGCGTCCGGCATCGCTGTCGGCATGACCACCAACATCCCGCCGCACAACCTGCGCGAGGTCGCCGCGGGAGTGAAGCACATTGTCGACAATCCCGACGCGACGGCGGAGGACCTGCTGAGCTTCATCAAAGGTCCGGACTTTCCGACCGGCGGCCTGATCATGGGCAGCGCGGGCATCAAAGCCGCGTACTCGACCGGCCACGGCCGGATCATCGTGCGCGCGCGCCACACGTTCGAGCAGGCGCCGAACGGTCGCGAGCGGATCATCATCGACGAGCTCCCCTACATGGTGAACAAGGCCGCGCTCGTGGCGAAGATCGCCGAGCTCGTGTCAGATCGCAAGCTCGAGGGCATCGCGGACCTGCGCGACGAGTCCGACCGCCAGGGCATGCGCATCGTGATCGAGCTGAAGCGCGAGGCGAAGGTCTTCACCGTGCTGAACAACCTTTACAAGCACACGCAGCTCCAGACCACGTTCGGCGTGATCATGCTCGCGATCGTCGACGGCCGGCCGGTCGTGCTGAGCTTGAAGCAGGCGCTTCAGCTGTTCGTCGACCACCGGCGCAACGTCATCGTCCGCCGCAGTCGCTTCGACCTCGAGCGCGCTCAGGAGCGGGCCCACATCCTCGAGGGCCTCAAGATCTGCCTCGATCACCTGGACGAGGTGATCAAGACGATCCGCGCCGCGGCCGACCAGGACATCGCATCGACGCAGCTGCAGCAGAAGTTTGGGCTGAGCGAACGGCAGGCGAAGGCGGTCCTGGCCCTGACGCTCGGCCGGTTGACGCGGCTCGAGCGAGGCAAGATCGACGAGGAGTACGAGCAGGTCATCAAGGCGATCGCCTACCTCGAGTCGGTCCTCGGGAGCGACCAGAAGGTCCGGATGCTCATCAAGGAAGACATGGACGAGGTCGTCAAAAAGTACGGCGACGACCGGCGCACGGAGATCACCGACCAGGAGGCGACCGAGCTTTCGGCCGAGGACCTCGTCCCGAAAGAGGAGGTCGTGGTCACGCTGACCCACCGCGGCTACGTGAAGCGCCAGCCGCTGCGGGTGTTCCGCGCCCAGAAGCGCGGCGGCGTGGGTCTGAAGGGTGCGAAACCGACCGCGGGGTCGGATGCGCCGAGCGGAACGCGCGAGGAGGACTACGCGCTGCACCTGCTGACGACGCACACGCACGCGTCGATGCTGTTCTTCACCCAGAGCGGTCGTGTGTTCCAGCTTCGCGTGCACGAGGTGCCGGAGCGCGAGCGCCAGGCCAAAGGCATGCCGATCAACAACTTGATCGACATCGGCTCCAACGAGCGAATCACCGCGGTGTTCGTGCGCCCCGAGACGGAGAGCGAAGCGCACTACATGCTGATGGTGACCAAGAACGGATACATCAAGAAGACGGCGATGGCGGAGTACGCCAACGTCCGGCGCAACGGCTTGATCGCGATCAAGCTCCAGGAAGACGATGAGCTCGACTGGGTCACGCCGACGAGCGGCAAGGACGAGGTGATCATCGCCACCGAGCTCGGCAAGGCGATCCGTTTTGGCGAGGCCGAGGTACGCGCGATGGGGCGCGACACGCAGGGCGTGATCGGCATCAAGCTGGGCAAGGGCGACGCGGTCGCGGGTATGGCGGCGGTGGTCGAAGGTGGCGACATGCTCGTGATCACGCAGCGCGGCTACGGCAAGCGCACGCCGCTGTCCGAGTATCCGATGCACCATCGCGGCGGGCAGGGCGTCTTCACCTTGAAGGTCACCGACCGCGTGGGCAAGCTCGCGGCGGTTCGCGTTGTGACCGACCCGGAGGAGGAGATCCTCGTCATCAGCGCGAGCGGCATGGTGCTGCGCACGTCGGTCGGCGCGATCTCGCAGATCGGCCGCCAGACCCAGGGAGTGATCGTGATGCGCCTCACGCCCGACGACGTGGTGGTGGCCATCGCTCCCGTTGCGGCGATCGAAGAGGCCGACGGGAAGGAATGAGGTTGGGGTCACGCGCAGCGATCGTCGACGGAGCTTTGGCGTCTAGGGCGCCCATCTCCGTTGTCGCCGCCTGCGCGCGCTCGGTCGCGCAGCCACACTGCGCTCCCTCACGTGCTCGGCGGCTCCTAGGATCTAGGCACCCGATCCGCCAAATCTCTCGCCGAGGCCGCTGCCCGTGACCCCGGATCCGCAGTGGATCGGTATCTGGCTGCTGGTCGCCTCACTCGTCCTGATCCTGTTCGAGGGCGCGCTCGCCGCGATCTGGTCGGTGCGGCTGTCCCGGAAAGCTCGCGCAATCGGTGAGCTCGTGGCCTCGCAACGGGTCGTACTCAACGCGGATGTCGAGCGATTGCGAGCCAGCATCGCGGAGACGCATGAGCTCTGGCAGCCCTATCGCCGGCTATTGCGCTTGCTGCGCCATCCGCTCACCATCGCCCTGATGCAATCCTTGGCGCGGCGTGGCGTGGCGGCCCGTTGAACGACACCTTCGCCCACCAGGCGGTCGAGGACGCTGTCGCCCGCGAGCGCGCGCGCATCGCCAGGGAGCTTCACGACGGCATCGCGACCGAGCTCGCCGGCGCGATCTCACTCTTCAAGGTTTACCTCGAGAGGCAGAACGGGCAGCCGGACGAGACGCTGAGCAACGTCCTCCAGATACTCGAGCGCTCGCTCAAGAACGTTCGCGAATCACTGGCCGAACTGCGCCCTGCGGCCATCGGACCCGAAGGCGTGGTCGTCGACATGCGCCGCCAGGCCGAAGAGTTCTCGCGCCTGTACGGAATCCGGGTGGAGATCTCGACCGTCGGCACGGAGGACATGGTCTCGCCGCAGCAGCGCGAGGTCGTGGCCCAGGTGGTGCGTGAGTCGCTGACCAACGTGCGGCGGCACTCCGGTTCGACGATCTGCCGCATCAAGCTGGGATTCGCCGCCCGTCCATTCCTCATCGAGGTCTCCGACGAGGGACATGGTTTCGGCGGCGGCGTGGCGGGCGGCTACGGGCTGATGGGCATGCGCGAGCGGGCGGCCGGGATCGGGGGGAGGCTCGAGGTCGTCAGCACGCGTGGGAGGGGCACGACGGTGTTCCTGTTCGGCCCGAAGTAGTGGTCGC
>DASZJK010000117.1:0-4768 GCA_035948155.1 Candidatus Dormiibacterota bacterium | reverse complement strand
ACTGGCGCAGGATCGCGCTGGGCGGCTCGCGCTCGAGAAGGAACTCGAAGCTGCGGCTGACGAGGTTCTCGACGTCCTTCTGCTCCAACCCGGCACCCCAGCGAGCCAGGGAAGCCGGGGAAACCGTGACCGCGTGATCGGTGCGCCGGCCGCGCAGCTCGACCGCGACCTGGCAGACCCACCCGCCGCCGGAGCGAGAGGCTTGGACCGTGATCAATTTGAACTTAATTTAAGAGGGCCTGGCGTTCCGCGACCATAATGCGGCCCACGTTGGCCCGGTTCTCACTTAACAACGTTCCGGCGGCGATCGTCGTGTACGACAGCGACGGCTCGGTGGCGGATGCCAACGAGCCCGCCCTGACGATGCTCGGGCTGGCTGCGGAAGACCTCATCGGCTCCCGCGCCGAGGACGCGGGCTGGCTCGTCCTCGAGTCCGCCGAAGGGCCCATCACGGTGCACCCGGCCATCGCGTGCCTGAAGAGCGAACAACCCATCCGGGGCGCGCTGGTGAGAACACATCGGGCGGGCGGGGCGGAGGTCTGGCTGTATGTCGACGCGGTTCCGGAAGATGACAGCGATCGCGTGATCGCCACCCTGACCGACGTGACCCACCTGATCACGCGGAGCCGGGTCACCGCCCGGTCGACCGGCGATCACATCGTCGACGAGGTTACCGACCGGCTGGCCGGGGCGCGAGTGGAGCCACGCGCGATTCTCACGACCGTGACCGAGGCCCTGAGCAAGCTGCGGCCGGGGATCTGGATCGCGGCTCTCATGGGCAAGGATCCGGCAGACATGCTTTTGGTCACCGCGGACGAGGAGCATCCCGAGTACGCCGCCGCATACGCGGAGTCGATGCGCGCGGCGGGACGCAGGGAGGTGGCGCCGATGGCATCCCGGGTCATCGAGTCGGGCCAGCCGACGTTCCTGCCCGAGATCACGATCGAGGAGCTGCAGGGCCGGCTGAACGACGACGTGCGGAGCTACATGGAGAACCATCCCTGGCTGCCGCCCGGGGCGCGCCTCGCAGTCGTCTTCGCGCCGATGCGCGCGCGCGGCGCCACAATCGGGGCGCTCGGCCTGGTCGAGCGGCGCGGCTCGAATCCCCTGACGGAGAAGGACGTGATCTGGGTCCAGGCGATCGCTGACCGGACGGGTCTGGCGGTCGACAACGCCCAGCTTTACGAGGACGCGGTCAACCGTCTCGAACGCCTGACCGCCTTGCAGAGCGTGAGCCTCGCCGTGAGCTCCAGCCCCGACCTCAGGCTCACGCTCAAGGTGATCCTCGATCACGTCACCTCGCAGCTGAGGGTGGACGCGGCGGACGTGCTGCTCCTGGACGAGACGGACAACACGCTGGCGTTGTCCGCCAGCACCGGCTTCCTCGCAACCTCGGTGCCGGAGTACCGGCTGCCCGTGGGCGATGGGAGCATGCCCGGCAGCGTCGTCACAAGCCGGCGCATCGAGACCGTGACCGCGCTAAGCGCGTTCTCGCAGTTCCGCCGCCGCTCGCTCTTCGCGCGGGAAGGGTTCAAGGCCTACGGGGCGGTGCCGCTGATCAGCCGCGGAAAGCTCCTTGGCGCGCTGGAGGTGTTCCACCGCTCGGCGCTGAGCCCGGACCAAGAGTGGCTCTCGTTCCTCGAGGCCCTGGGCAGCGTCGCGGCCGTCGCGATCGACAGCGCCACGATGCAGGAACGCCTGCGCACCACGCGGACGGGACCGGTGCCGCTGCGCCAGCAGCGGGCGCCACTCGACCTGAGCCGGACGGAGACCGACATCATGCGCCTGGCGGTCGAGGGCCTGACCAACCGCGAGATCGCTTCGCGGGTGCACCTCAGCCAGAACACTGTCAAGTTCCACGTCCGGCAGATTCTTCAGAAAACCGGGGCGTCCAACCGCACCGAGCTCGCGCACGAGGCGGCCAAGCAGGGGTGGCTTTGATCACGTTGGGTTAACAGATCTACCCGGTCGGGTAGTGAATTGCCCCGCCTGAGAGGGGTCCCGCTAAGTAAATGCTTCTTACTCTGCTGTTCGGGAGAGTGGTTACGTTCACTTGGACTTTGTCGTCGACTGGGTAGCGGCCGAACGGCAGCGGGAAGCTGAACAAAGTCACTGGCGCGCGGTCGCCGCGGTCATGGTCCTGGCGGCTTCGCTCGCAGCTGTCCTGGCGCCGGCGGCCATCTCCGCCGCGGCGATTTTCCGGTGGCTTGGATGAACGTCCACGAGGGGACGACCCTCGGCCCCTACCGCGTAATGGACAAGCTCGGCCGGGGCGGCATGGCGGCTGTGTACCGCGCCTACCACCCCGCGCTCGACCGCTACGTCGCCATCAAGGTACTGCCTGACTTTTTCGCCGACGATCCCGGCTACCGCGAGCGCTTCCAGCAGGAGGCACGCTCGGTGGCGAGGCTCAAGCACCCGAACATCCTCGAGGTGTTCGACTACGGCTACGAGGACGGTGTTGCGTATCTCGTGCTCGAGCTCGTCGAGGGCGGCACTCTCGCCGATCGGGTCGGCCGCCCGATGGAGCTGCAGGAAGCCGTGCGCATCGTCGAGCAGGTCGCGAGCGCCCTCGACCACGCGCACGCGCATGGCGTGCTTCACCGCGACATCAAGCCCTCGAACATCCTGATCCACAGCGACGGGACCCCGGTGCTGGCGGACTTCGGCCTCTCCCGCATGGTTGGGCAGCTCCGCCGCCTGACCAGCGCGGGCACGGTGATGGGGACGCCGGAGTACATGTCCCCCGAGCAGGCCGCCGACGAGCCGATGGGGCCTGCGTCGGATCTCTATTCGCTCGCGATCGTTGCCTACGAGATGCTGACAGGGCGCGTGCCGTTCGAAAGCGACACACCGGCCGCCACGCTTCTCTCCCACGTCACCAAGCCGATGCCGGCGACGCTCGAGCTCAAGGGCGAGCTGTCCGCCCACGTCGAGGAGGTACTGCGCAAGGCCCTCTCCAAGCGCCCTGAGGACCGCTACCCGTCGGCCGTCGCGTTCGCCGTCGCGCTGAGGCCCGCGGCGTGGCCCAGCCGTCGCGGCGACGATCTCGCGGCGATCATGCCGACCCGTCGCCTCGTCCGGCCCGAGCGAACACCGGTCGTACTGGTGGTCGACGATTCCGCGGCCAACCGGGACCTGATCGAGGCGTGTCTCGCCGGCGTGGACTGCCAGGTTCGCGGCGCCGAGGATGGCGTGGCTGCGCTCAAGGCCATCCAGGCCGCGCCGCCCGATCTCGTGCTGCTCGACGTGCAGATGCCAGGGATGGACGGCTACGAGGTCTGCAAGCGGATCAAGGCGAGCTCGACCTCCCGCCTCATCCCGGTGGTCATGATCACGGCGCTCGACCGCACCTCGGACCGCATCAACGCCCTCGACGCCGGCGCCGACGACTACATGAGCAAGCCGGTAGACCGGGTGGAGCTCGTGGCCCGCGTCCGGTCCGCCCTCCGGCTGAAGGCCGTCTACGACTCGCTGGACAGCGCCGAGCACGTGATCTTCGCGCTCGCGGCCGCGGTCGAGGCGAAGGATCCCTTCACCGAAGCGCACACCCAGCGCGTCGCCGAATCGGCGCGCCGGCTGGGCATGAGCCTGGGCCTCGGCGGTTCCGACCTCGACGCGCTTTATCGCGGCGGCCTCATCCATGACATCGGGAAGATCGGGGTCCCGGACGCGATCCTTCTCAAGCCCGGACCGTTGGACACCGAGGAGCTGACCGCGATGCACCTTCACCCGACCATCGGTGCCAACATCGTGGGCCCGCTCCGGTCGGGCGCCGCGCTCCTGCCGATCATCCGCCACCACCACGAGCACTTCGACGGCAACGGCTATCCCGATCGACTCGTGGGCCAGTCAATCCCACGACTCGCGCGCATCGTGTCCGTGTGCGACGCGTTTGACGCTCTGATCAACGACCGGCCATACCGCTCGCGCAAGACGCACGACGAGGCGCTCGCGATCCTCCGCGCCGGGGCGCACCGCCAATGGGACCCCGAGGTCGTGAACGTATTCATCAGCCAGTTCGCGAGGGTGACGAGCCTGGGCGCCGCGTGATGAAGGACCTCCTCAGCTTTCTCGAGGATGCCGTCGCAATCGGGTTCGTCCTTCTCGGAGTCTTCACGACGATCACATGGCTTCGTCGCCGCGAGCGGGCGCTGGGCTACCTGGCCCTGGCGATCATCCTGCTCGCCGTCGTGTCGGGGTTCGGCCGCCTCCAGGCCCACCTCCCCGCCGGCCCGCGATTCCTGAGCCTCATCGACCTGCTCGCATTCTCAGGCAGCGCCTACGCGCTGGTCCTCTACCGCAACTCTGTCATCCCCCTCCCTCGGCGCTGGCTTGTCGCCGCGGCCGTGTCGTTGACGGCAGCCAGCGTCCTCCTCCTTTTCGCCGCGCTCGCGATCAGCAACAAAGCCCTGCAGCTGGCCATCGTGGTCGCCTGGATCCTGGTCTGGTGCGCCTGTGTGGTCGAGCCGATCGTCCGGTTCTGGCTCGTGGCGCGGTCGCTCGCCGCCGTGCAGGCATGGCGCCTGCGATCCCTGAGCCTTGGTTTCGGCGGGCTGGTGGCGGTCCTTTTGTTCGCCATATCGGCCGGGTTGTTGATTCGCTCCCAGTTGATCACGGTCGTGATCGAGTTCGTGACCCTGGCCATAATCCCCCTGCTCTACGCGAGCTTTGCCCCTCCCGCATGGCTGCGGCGGCAGTGGCGCGCGGGAGAGGAAGAGGGCATCCGCGCGTTCATGGAGCAGCTGCTCGTCAGCGACGACCGCGA
>DASZJK010000116.1:0-1514 GCA_035948155.1 Candidatus Dormiibacterota bacterium | reverse complement strand
CTCTAGTCAAGCTTCAGCACCGCCATGAAGGCGTCCTGTGGAATCTCGACAGAGCCGACCCGCTTCATGCGCCTTTTGCCTTCCTTCTGCTTCTCCAACAGTTTGCGTTTCCGGGTCACGTCGCCGCCGTAGCACTTGGCGAGAACGTCCTTGCGCATCGCGGGGATCGTTTCGCGAGCGACGATCTTGCCACCGATTGCTGCCTGGATCGGCACCTCGTAAAGCTGGCGGGGGATGATCGCCTTCAGCTTCTCGACCAGCTTGCGGCCCTGCGTCTGGGCTTTGCTGCGGTGCGTGATCAGCGAGAGCGCGTCGACCGGCTCGCCCGCGACCAGGACGTCCAGCTTGACCAGGTCGCCCTCGCGGAAACCGATCATCTCGTAGTCCATCGAGGCGTAACCCTTGGACCGCGATTTCAGCTGGTCGTAGAAGTCGTGGATGATCTCGCCAAGGGGGATCTCGTAGTCGAGCACGACGCGGTCGCCGGGTTTGTGCTCGAGGTGCTTGAAGGTGGCGCGCCGCTCCTGGCTGAGCTCCATCATCGGGCCGACGTAGCCCGACGGGGTGATGATCGTCAGTTTCACAAATGGCTCCGAGATCCACTCGATGGCGGTTGGGTCCGGCAGGAGCGCCGGGTTGTCCACCTCCACTACCGCACCACGTTTCAGCTTCACCTCGTATTCGACCGTCGGCGCGGTGGTGATGAGCTCCAGCTCGAACTCGCGCTCGAGGCGCTCCTGGACGATCTCGAGGTGGAGCAGTCCGAGGAATCCGCAGCGAAAGCCGAACCCCAGCGCGGCTGAGTTCTCGGGCTCGAAGGACAGGGCGCCGTCGTTCAGCTGGAGCTTTTCCAACGCCTCCTTCAGGTCGGCGAACCGGTCCGAGTTGGTGGGAAACAGGCCGGCGAAAACCATCGGTTTGACGCGCCGGTACCCAGGCAGCGGCGTCGCGGCGCCGTGCTCGGCCGTCGTGATGGTGTCGCCGACGCGCGCGTCGACAACGTTCTTGATGGCGGCGGTCACGTATCCGACCTCGCCCGAGGTCAGCTTGTCTGCCGGCCGCGGTCGGGGCGCGAACCACCCAACCTCGTCGACCTCGTGGACCTTGCCGGTGTTCATCATCCGGATCTTTGTCCGCGGGATGATCTCGCCGTCGACGATGCGCACGTACGTGATGACGCCGCGATACGGGTCGTAGTGCGAGTCGAAGATCAGCGCGCGCAATGGTTTCGAGGGATCGCCGCCCGGCGGCGGCACGCGGTTGACGACCGCCTCGAGGATCTCCTCGGTCCCGATGCCGAGCTTGGCCGAGGCGAAGATCACCTGGTCGCGCGGGATGCCGGTGACGTCGGAGATCTCCTCCGCGACCATGTCGGGCTGCGCGGCGTCGAGGTCGATCTTGTTGACGACGGGAACGATCGTGAGACCGGCCTCGACTGCCTGGTAGAGGTTCGCGAGGGTCTGGGCCTCGATCCCCTGGGCCGCGTCGACGACGAGGATGGCGCCTTCGCATGC
>DASZJK010000115.1:0-2641 GCA_035948155.1 Candidatus Dormiibacterota bacterium | reverse complement strand
AGGGCGTGGCGCACGGCCGCTGCGATCTGCCCGGCGCCTTTCGTGTCGCCGTGCACGCAGATCGTGTCGTAGCGGCCGGAACGCGCGAGCGCAACAGCCTGCCGCGCAGCGACCACCGGATCCAGGACCGAGCCTGCCTGTGTCCGAGGTGCGAGGCTCCCGTCGGGAAGCATCAGGCGGTCGGCAAAACCCTCGCGGTATCCAGGTACGTCAGCTCGCCGCGCGGCCGCGATGATCTCGAAATCGGGCTGGCCCATGACCCCTGCGCCATGCTTTTTCGCGACCCGCGCTAGAGCCTCGGCCGCCTCGGCGTCGCGCTGACAGCGGTGATAGAGCGCGCCGTGAGGTTTGACGTAGGCGATGGCGGTCACGGCCGCTAGGCTTGCGACCTGGAACGCGATTAGCGCCTCGATCTCCTTCGCGGAGATCGACCTGTCGACGCGGCCGAAACCCGCGCGGTCGTCGTAGCCGGGATGCGCGCCGACCTGGACACCAAGCGCGCCACATCGCCACGCGGTGGCGATGGTGATCGAGGCTGAACCGGCGTGGACCCCGCAGCAGATGTTGGCGCTATCGATGTTGGCGAGGACGGCTTCGTCTTCGCCGGCGCCTTCGCCAATGTCCGAGTTGAGGTTCACTCGTGACTCGTGTGGCCGTGGAGAAGCTGGATCGCGTGGCCGAGCACCGGCAGCACCGCTTCGAGCGACTCGGCTGCGCCTTTTGCGCTGCCTGGGACGTTGAGGACGAGCGAGCGTCCGCGCACGCCGGCGACGCCTCGCGACAGCGACGCCATCGGGGTGCTCCTTTCGCCCGCCCGCCGCATCACCTCGGCGAGGCCGGGCACCTCGTAGTCGATCAGCATCGAGGTTGCTTGCGGCGTGACGTCTCTTGGACCGAGTCCGGTGCCACCCGTCGTGACGACGACGTCGGCGCCCCCGACCACCGCGGCCACGATCGCATCGGTGATCCGCGTCTGGTCGTCCGGGACGACCTCTGGCCCGGTGACCTCGAATCGACCGGCCTCGAGCAGCTGCTTGAGGGCGTGGCCGCTTTTGTCGGTCCGCGTGCCGGCCGAGACTCCGTCGCTCACCGTGACCACGTGCGCCCGGTGCGTCAAGCTCCGCGCTTCCAGGTGCCCGAGCGGCCCCCCGACTTCTCGAGGAGGCGGACGTTCTCGAGGTAGACGCCGCGCTCCACGCCCTTGGTCATGTCGATGAGGGTCAGCCCTGCGACCGCGGCTGCGGTCAGCGCCTCCATCTCGACGCCGGTCTGGCCGTTCACCCGAACCCTCGCGGCGATCCGCACCCCAGCGTCGACGAACTCGAAGTCGACGCTGACGCTCGTGATCGCAAGCGGATGCGCGAGCGGAACCAGGTCGGGAGTCTTCTTGGCCGCCATGATGCCCGCGATCCGCGCGACCTGCAAGGCGTCGCCCTTGGCCGTGCCTTCGCGCACCGCGGCGATCGTCTCCGGCTGCATTCGCACCACGCACTCGGCGATCGCCTCGCGCACGGTGGTGGCCTTGCCGCCGACGTCCACCATCTTCGCGGCGCCCTTGTCATCCAGATGCGTAAGCCGCTTCGCCACGGCGATCAGGATATGCGGATGCGTGACACCGACGGCGTGCTCTTCGACTACGGCCGCACGCTGGTCACGTTCACTCCTTACCCGAAGGACGAGCTGCTCGCCGTCATCCGCGAATACCGCCCGCGGATCGAGGCCGCGATGGGCGTGCCGGCGCCGGCGGCGGAGTCCATCCTTCGCGAAGTGCTGCAACCTCTCGAGGCGTACGTCTCGAGCGAGAGCGAGGACGAGGTCGATTACGTCGACGTCTACCGCGACACATGGCACGGGGCAGGGTTGAATCTCCCCGACGATCTGCTGCACGAGATCCTCGATTCGGAGCAGAAGGTGTGGGACTGCGCTGTGAGAGTGGATCCCGACACGCCGATCGTGCTCGCCGCGCTGAGGGAGCGGGGGTTGCGGCTTGGCATCTGCTCCAACGCGCCGTTCCCGCCGGCGATGATGCGCCGCCAGATGGAGAGCAACGGGATCACCCCGATGGTCGATGCGATCGTCTTCTCCAGCGAGGTCGGCAAGCGTAAACCGTCGCCCGAGCTGTATCGCGCGGCGCTCGACGCGCTCGGCACGTCCCCCGAGCGGACTCTGTTCGTCGGAGATCGCGTGCGCGAGGACTACGAGGGGCCGCGCGCCGCGGGCATGCGCGCGGTGATCGTCGCGGCGCATGCCGAGGACCCCCCGCCGGACGGCATACCGGCGATCAAAAAACTTGGGGAGCTACCGTCATTTCTGTGAGGAAACGGCCGAGCGCGCTCTGGCTCTTCTTCTACGGCCGGCCGCGGCGCGGCTTCCCCTGGCTGCTGGGCGGGATCGTCGCCGCCGTGGTTCTCCTGGCCGGGGTCTTTGCCCTGCCCGGTGGCGCTGACGTGTCGCGCTCGATCGCGGCTGCGTTCTTCGGATTGCTCCTGGTTGGCGCGCTCGTGTTTGCGGTCGTGGCGGTGCTGCGCCCGCGCCGCCGGCCCTGAGCCGCGCGAGCCGCGATCAAGGACGCCGCCGCCCCAGCGCCGACCCCGTTGTCGATGTTGACCACCGTCAATCCGGTCGAGCACGACTGCAGCAT
>DASZJK010000114.1:0-8819 GCA_035948155.1 Candidatus Dormiibacterota bacterium | reverse complement strand
CGAGGACCGGCGCGTCCTGTCCTGGGCGATCGAGCTGCGCAATCCTTACGTCGATGCGCTGTCGCACCTGCAGCTGCGGGCCCTGCGCGCGATGCGCGATCGGAAGATCTCACGGACAGCCCGCGCCCGAGCCGAGAAAGTGTTTCAGCTGACGGTCAACGGTGTCGCCGCCGGCCTCCAAAATACTGGGTAGCCCCTCCGGCGCCTGCGGCGCCACCTCCCCGCAAGCGGGGAGGACCAGCAAACCGACGACTCAGGTAGCCCCTCCGGCGCCTGCGGCGTCACCTCCCCGCAAGCGGGGAGGACCAGCAAACCGACGACTCGGGGAGCCCCTCCGGCGCCTGCGGCGCCATCTCCCCGCCAGCGGGGAGGACCAGCCAACCAACGACTTGCGGCACCTCCCCGCAAGCGGGGAGGACCAGCTAGGCGGTGGCTGCGCGCGCCTCCATGCTGCGGGAGGGTGGCCGGCGGGCCGCAAGCGCCTGCTTGAGGTGGCGATTGGCGCTGACCAGATCGCCACGGGCCTCGAGGATCTCGGCGTAGTTCTCGTGGAGCCGAACGAGACGCGGACCACCGCCGGCCAGCTCCGCGGCGACGACGGCCGAACCAAAGGCCGCGTCCGCCTCTGCGTGCCGACCCTGCCGAGCGAACACGATCCCGCGGAGACGATGCGCCTCCGCCTCCGAGGCCGGCTCTTTGAGGCGCACGGCCAGGTCGAGCCCTCGCTTGGCCGTGAGGAGCGAGGTCTCCAGGCGACCCTCCTCGAGCTCGAGCTCGGCAAGGCTGCAGATGAAGAAGGCTTTGCCGGTCTCCACCCCGTGCTCTTCGAAGATGCGAATGGCGCGGTCGATGTGGCTTCGCGCCACTGAGAATTCACCGATCCGGACGAGCATGTAGCCGAGGTTGTTGAGCGACCTGGCCTGCGATAGACGGTCGTTCAGGGTCTCGTGGATGGTCAGCGCCTTGCGGGCATACTGCGACGCCTCGTTGATCTGGCCGAGCTCCTGGTGCGCCAGGCTCATGCCGCTGTAGAGAAGCGAGAGCTGGTGAAGATCGTGGACGACCTCGCCGATAGCGATCGCCTCTTCGTAGCAGCCGATGGCTTCGCTCCAGCGATAGGCGGTGAGCAGCTGGTGTCCCAACACGCGGAGGAGACGGGCCTCGAGCAGCTGAGGGATCGGCTGGAGCGATCGGCACGTCACCAGCGCGCCTTCTGCGATCTGGATCGCAGCCGGGTCCTGCATGAGGCCTGCGGCCTGGGCCTCGTGGCCGAGGGCCTCGGCGACAGATTCGAGGTCACCAGCCTTCTCGAAGTAGGACCGTGCCGCAGCGGCGAGGCGCCTGCCCACGACGGGCTGCGCCATCCGCAGGTGCGCCATCGAGGCGAGCAGCTGGATACGAGCCCTGCTCGCCGGGTCGTAGGCCTCTGACAGCGCCGACTCCGCAGCCGCAGCGACGCCTGCGTTGTCGCCGGTGGCGAGCAGTCGCTCCAGCTCGGCGATGCGCGCCGTCGGGTGGCGTTCGGTGCTCGACGCGCCTCGGAGGAAAAAGTCAAGGGGTTGGCCGGTCCGCTGGGCGATCAGCTCCAGCGTCTCCTGCGAAGGCTTGGCTTTGCCCGTCTCGACGAAGTAGATCGCGGTTCGGCTTATGTCGCCGCGGGCGACCTGGCCAAGGCTGAGACCGGCGCGTTGACGCGCCTCCTTGACAGACCCCGGACGGATCTCGATACCGCGGCGGCGACCGCGCCGACGCGTGACGAATCCGTCAGTCATCGGCGCCTGCGTCATTTGAGCGTGAGCTTAACGCAGGCGCATTTGACTTGACATATCTCTTACAAAATCAGCTTTCCGTCAGCAGCAGGGCGGAACCGTGCTGGCCGATGCCGTGACCACAAAGGCCAGCATCGCTGAGGTCGCCAGGATGGCGGCAAGCAGCAACTTGCGCATACAAATCACCTCCTTTGCCGCACCGACCGTGCGAGCCCCCGGTTGACGCCGAATCAGTCGCTCGAGGCTGCGAGGACCCGTTCCCGCGGACGCCGCAAAAACCCCGCCGCGCCCAGGATCACCGCCGCCGCCTTAACCCCGCCCCAAATCGCCGCCAAGCTCCCGAGACCCACGCCAGCTGCAACCACGCCGCTGGCAACCCCGAACGCGACCAGCAACGGCAGCACAGCCAGTGCCACGGCCAACACCACGACTCCGGCCGCCGCTAAGACCTGGCCTGGTCGAGCGATCGCTTTGCCGTCCGCGACCTCAGCCTCGCCGACCGCGCCGCAAAGAAATTTCGCCGGGATCGCAGTCCTCCACTTAGCCGGGCTCCACTCCCTCTCGGCTGTGCTACAAGTAACTGCCCCGCCATGTTAAATGAAAATCGGCGTGACTTAACGACCCGCCAAGAGTTTCGCGTATGCCGGTTCTGAATTGAGCGCCTCCGCATACGCTCGATCCGTGCAGAACGCGAGCGCCGTCGCTCTATCGCGAAGGCCGACCGCTGTCAGAGGCCTCGGCATCTCAGGGTGGCGCCCGTTTGCGATTGCGGCGGCGGCCGTCGCCGTCGTCTCAGTCCTGTTCACCGCGTGGACGGCCTTCCACTGGATCAGCGACCAGGCGACGATCGACTTCGACGACATCGGCGAGGCGGTCGCCGCGTTCATCGCCGCGGCCAGCTGCAGCTTCGCCGCCGCGCGGAACACCGGCCGAACCCGGGTCGCCTGGACGCTGTTCGCCGCGTCGACATTCAGCTGGGCCGTCGGAGAGGTGATCTGGTCCGTCTACGAGGTCGGGCTCGGCGTCGCGGTCCCGTTCCCGTCCGCCGCCGACGCGGGTTTCCTGCTGGCCGTCCCCTTCGCGATCGCCGGCGTCTTCGCGTTCACCTCGGCTCCCACCCGCCTCGCGACGAAGGGCCAGACAGTCCTGTCCGGCGCCATCGTCGCGCTAGCCCTTCTATTCATCGCATGGGAGGTCGGGCTGGCAAAGGTTTACGAGACCTCGCCGGCCACGCCGGTCGCGCAGGCGATCGGCCTCGCCTACCCGATCGGCGACATCATCACGGCTACGGTCCTTGTCGTCGCGCTGCAGCGCGCACGCAAGGGCGAGGTCGGCCGGCTGATGCTGCTGTTGGGAGGCCTTGCGTTCACCGCGCTCTCGGACAGCGCCTTCGCCTACCTCACCGCCAACGGCACGTACAGCGCGATCGGCAGCGTCCTCGACTCCGGGTGGGTGATGGGTTTTCTCCTGATCGCGCTCGCGCCCCTGTGGCCCGCGGGCGAAAGCCGCCAACATGCCGAAGAAGGTCCGATCCAGCTGTGGCAGCTCGCGCTGCCGTGGATCGCGGTGCTCCTGGGCGCCATCGTCGTGATCGAGCGCGCGGTGACCGACCAGAGCCTGGACCGGTTCGCGACCGTGCTGGCCGGAAGCCTGGGAGTCCTGTTCGTCGCCAGCCACGTGCTGTCCCACCGCGACTCGCTTGACCTGCTCCACCGGAGCCGCACGCAGGAAGGCCAGGTCGAGCGGCGCAACCAGCTTCTAAGCGAGATCCTCACCCACGCGCCGCTAGGCATTGCGCGCGCGGGCGTGGACATGAACATCATCGACGTGAACCCGCGCATGGCGGCGCTTCTGCGCACCACGCCGGAGAAGATGGTTGGAACGCCGGTCGCGAACTACCTCCACCCGGATGAGTTCGCGCGCGTCTTCGAGGTCTTCCAACCGCTGTGGAAAGGCGTCGTGCCGAGCATCGAGTCAGACACCCGAGCGATCCGAACCGACGGCACGGAGGTGTGGCTGCACTGGAGCGCGACGAGCGTGCGCAACGCCGCTGGACGCATCGCCTACTTCCTCGTCATGTACGAGGACACAGACGCCGAGCACGCGGCCAACGAGGCGGCCGCCGCCCACCTCGCGGGCCTGGAGCGCCTGAATCAGCTGAAGAGTGAGTTCGTGTCACTCGTCAGCCACGAGTTCCGAACCGCGCTCGTCGGCATCTCTGGGTTCAGCGAAATGATCCGCGACGAGGAGGTCAACCTTGACGAAGCGAAGGCCTACGCCGGGGACATCAACAAGGAAGCGGAGCGGCTCAATCGGATGATCAACGACATGCTCGACCTCGACCGGATCGAGGCCGGGCGACTCACGCTGCACATCGATTCGGTCGACCTCAACGACCTGCTGTCGAGCGCCGCCGAGCGCGTGCGCGCTGGGAGCGAGCACCACTGGGTGACCTGCAAGTTCGAAGGAGATCCAATCGTGCGCTGCGACCCCGACCGCGTCGCGCAGGTGGCGCTCAACCTGCTGAGCAACGCGGTCAAGTACTCGCCCGATGGCGGCGACGTAACGATCACCACTGCGCTGCGCAACGGCGAGGTCCAAGTGAGCATCCGCGACCACGGCGTCGGCATCGCGCCCGAGTTCATGCAGAAGCTGTTCAGCCGCTATGAGCGCTACGAGAAGACGAGCGGCAAGATCATCGGGACCGGGCTCGGTCTCGCGCTCGCCAAGCAGATCGTCGAGATGCACGGGGGCACGATCGCGGTCACGAGCGAGCCGGGCGAGGGATCCGACTTCCACTTCACCCTGCCCGTGAACGGACCGAAGATCGGCTGAGCCTGCGCTAGGCCGGGTCGAGAAACTCCATGACCAGGTTCTGGAAGTGATGCACGCCGTTCTCGCGCAGCGCTGAGAAACGCCCGCGGTCGTAAGACCGCGAGTGCAGGCCCCGCTGCACCTGCTCGCAGACGGCGATGTCCTCCTGCTGTATCTCGTCGGAGAACCCGATCGTCTGCTGCATGGACTCCCACCCCGCACCGGTGCCGGGCTCTGCGAAGTACCACTCGAAGATCGTCAGGGTCCGGTCCGGGCTCAGCGGCAGGATCACGTTCGTGCTCAGGTTGTCCTGGTAGATGTTCAGCATCGTGTTGGGGAAGATCCAGTAGTAGAGGGCGTTGTCCTCCGCACCCGGCATGCGGATGTAGCGCCGGTCGCGACCTGGCACCTCGCCGGGCCTCAGCTCGCGGATCGGGGCGTGCTGCTTGGAGTAATAGCGGAAGGTCTCGACGCGGTAGTTGTCGTATTCGAGCTCTTTGAAGAGACCCGGGTGCGCAATGGGAAGGTGGTAACCCTCGAGGTAGTTGTCGACGTAGACCTTCCAGTTGCACGCGATCTCGTAGTCGCGCCGCTCGATCAGGCGCATCGTGTCGATGTCGTAGCCCGCCGCGGCGATCTCCGACGGAATCGCCCCAATCCAGTCCGCGAGAGGCCTGGCTTCCGGGTCGAGGTTGGCGAAGACGAATGGCCCAAGCGTGTCCACCTTGATCGGCACCAGGCCGAACCGGGCCTTGTCGAAATCCTCGGTGCCTTCCATCTCGCGCGCGGTCTGCAGCTTTCCGTCCAGGCCGTAGACCCAACCGTGGTAGCCGCACTGGAGCGACTTGCGGTTGCCGCGTGTCGTCACCACCTGCGCGGCGCGGTGGCGGCACACGTTGTAGAAGCCGCGCAGCTTCCCATCAAGGCCGTGCGTCAGAAGGATGGGCTCGTTGATGATCGTCGTCGGCTTGAAGTCACCGGGGCGCGCGAGCTCGGCGCGGTGCGCGACCAGCTGCCACGTGCGCGCGAAGATGCGGTCGATCTCCTGCTCGAGCACCGCCGGGTCGATGTACATCCGTGCGGGGATCGTCGATGCGCGTGCAACCTCGTTCTGCACTTTCGCCATCAGGCGACATTGTCGCGCAGGGCCGGGAGGTCCCGACCCTGCGCGCGAACCTAGTCTCCGGGCGCGGGCGCCGGCATGGCTATGGGTCCGGCTGTCTGATCGGGCTGTGTGTTGACCGCGTGCCCGCGGCCAACGGCCCAGAACACCACGGCAAGTGCGACCAGGAACACGACCGCGACCAGGTTGTACAGCTCGAAAGTGGTGCGGCTGACGCCGGAGTTGTCTGCGCTCCACTGGTAGGTGAGCAGGCCCGGCCAGAGGGAGAAGACCGTCGCTGCGACCACCCAGATTTCCGCGAGGACGACGCAGATCCAGGCCCCGGCGTTGCCGCCAGGCACGACGAACGGCCTCCGCACGTTCGGATACTTCCGGCGCAGGGTGATGAGCGCCGGGACGATCAGGATGTAGGAGAAGGTCGTGGTCGAGATCGCAAGGCCTAGCACCGCCGCGAAGAAGCTATGCAGCCCGCCGCCAGTCACGAAGAAGGTGATGATCAGGAAGATCGTGGAGATGATCCCGGACAGGACGTTGACCACGATCGGCGTGCCGAAGCGCGCCGAGAAGTACCCGAGCTGCTGCGGCCCTGAACCCGCAAGGGCTCCGATCGCCATCAGGCGGTCCGATCCCATCAGCCACGTCGTCCCGCTCGACAGCAGGACGAACACGAAGGCGAGGGCCGCGATGTGGTTGAAGAATGGGGCCGCGCCGCCGAACACAGTGCTGGAGCCGAACTGGTAGGCGGTGACGAAACCCGAGACGTTGCTGCGCTGGCCGGCGGACAGGATCAGCACGACGCCGACGATGGGAATGGCGTAACCGATGAAGGAAATCAAGCCCGACGCATAAACGGCGTTCGGGATGTCTTTCTGCGGGTTCTCCATCTCTTCGCTGGCGTTGGCCTGGAGCTCGAACCCGATCCACTGGAAGATGATCACCCCGACGACTCCGATGATCACGGTGAGATCGGTTGGGAAGAAACCGTTGAGGCCGCCGTGGAATCCGCCCTTGAAACCGGCGATCACGACCAGGAGGGCAAAAAACAGCAACAGTGCGATGCGCAGCAGCGCGCCCAGGTTGGGTACCCACTTCATGTAGCGCAGGGACAGGATGTTCATGGTCACCGCGACCCAGATGAACAGGATCCCGAACACAGTCTCGGCTCCCTGGTTGCCACCAAAGCTGCTGCCCCACAGTGCGTCCATGGCGGCGATAGCGGTCGCGGCGAGCGTGCCGCCCAGCCAGATCGGGTTGCTCAGCCAGTAGAGGACGCTCAGCACCGAGCCGGCGAAGTGGCCATAGGCCAGGCGGACCCAGTCGTAGACGGCCCCCTCGGTGGGAAAGGCCGCGCCGAGCTCGGCGGTGATCAGCCCATAAGGAACCAGGAACGTGACCGCCGAGACGAGCAGCCAGAAGACCGCCTGAGCCCCGTACGAGGACGACTGCCCGATCGTGTCGAGCGCGACGATCGCGCAGACCGTGAAGAAGATCATGTCGAAGCGGAAAAGCGACTTCTTGAGCTTGCGCTTCTCCGCGACGAGCTCTGCTACAGCGGCGCTTTCTCCCATACCGGCTACCCCTCCCTGGCAACCCACGGTGGGTGGGTTGAAAATCGCGACAATTAGAGAGCCGCCGCCCGAAGCTGTCAAGGCGGGCCTTCGAGAAGGGGATGCGAATTGGCCACTACAACTACCCGTGAGGTGCCCACCGGCCGGGTTGCGGAGCTGATCCAGGCAGAGGAGGAGAGCTTCCGGAAAGCCCGGCCGCGCAGCCACCAGCTCTGGACAGAGGCGCGCGAGGTGATGCCCCGAGGCGTTCCATCGTCGTTTCAGGACGCCTCCCCCCAGCCGGTGTTCATGGATCGCGGCAAAGGCAGCCGGGTGTGGGACGTGGACGGCAACGAGTACGTCGACTTCCACAACGGCTTCGGCGTGATGGTGGTCGGGCACGCCCACCCCAGGATCGTCGAGGCGGTGAAGCATCGCATCGAGCTCGGCTCGCACTTCGCCCAGCCCGTGCCTGATGACATCGTCGTGGCGCGCGAGCTCGCCCGCCGATTTCATCAGCCCAAGTGGCGGTTCACCAACTCCGGCACGGAGTCGACGCTCGACGCAGTACGCATCGCGCGGGGCTTCACCGGCCGGGAGCGACTGATCAAGATCGAGGCCTCGTACCACGGCCACCACGACTCACTCATGGTCTCGGTCGAGCCGCCGCCAGACCGCATGGGCCCGCCCGACCACCCCGCCTCGTTCCCGCAGAGCGACGGCATTCCCGCCGCGGTCGTCGAGCTGACGACCGTCGTCCCGTTCAACGACGTCGCGGCGCTGCAGAGGGCTTTCGCCGAGCACGAGGGCGAGGTGGCGGCGGTGATCGTAGAGCCGGCGATGATGAACGTCGGCATCGTCCTCCCCGACGAGGGCTACCTCGACCAGGTCAAGGAGGCCGCGCACCGGCACGGCGCGCTGCTGATCTTCGACGAGGTGAAGACCGGCATCACCATTGCGCCCGGCGGCGCGACCGAGCGGTTCGGCGTGACGCCCGACCTGATCGCCCTGGCCAAAGCCATCGGCGGCGGCCTGCCGTGCGGCGCGGTCGGCGGGCGCGAGGACGTCATGGGGGTCATCGAACACAAGACGGTTGCACAGATGGGCACCTTCAACGGCAACCCTCTGACGATGGCCGCTTCGAAGGTGACGCTGCTCGAGATCCTCGACGCCAGGGCGTACGCGCACTTCGACGCCCTCGCCGAGACGCTGCAGGGCGGCCTCGACGATGCCATCCGCAGCCATGAGCTGCCCTTCCACGCGACCACGCTCGCCGCGCGGGGAGGCGTGACCTACCGCGCCAAGCGAGTGCGCAACTACCGCGACTACCTCGAGATCGACAAATCGTTCGCTTACCTGAGCTGGCTCTACCAGTGCAACCGCGGGGTGCTGATGGCGCCGGGCGCGGAGGAGAACTGGACGCTGTCGGTGCAGCACTCGACCGACGATGTCCAGCGCTACGTGGACAACTTCACGGAGATGGCGAAGGACCTGCGGAAGTAACGCGGCTCCGCGGGACACTGGGTTGCCGAACCGATGCGATAGTCGCGACTATCGCGAATCCTG
>DASZJK010000113.1:0-3889 GCA_035948155.1 Candidatus Dormiibacterota bacterium | reverse complement strand
CGCTCGGCCGCGACGTACGGGTTGGCGAACCTCGCCGTGTACTCCCCGACCAGCTCCTTGCGGCGCGCGGCGGGATCAGGTGCGGACGCGAGGTCGCGCTTGTAGATGATGTTCACGGCCGCCTCGGGCCCCATCACGGCGATCTCCGCCGTGGGCCACGCCAGGTTGAGGTCGGCGCCCATCTGCTTGGGCGACATGACGCAGTACGCGCCACCGTAGTCCTTGCGCGTGATCACGGTCAGCTTCGGCACCGTCGCTTCCGCGTACGCGTAGAGCAGCTTCGCGCCGTGACGGATGATGCCGCCGTGCTCCTGGTCGCGGCCAGGCAGATATCCCGGCACGTCGACGAACGAGATGATCGGGATGCCGAACGCGTCGCAGAAGCGAATGAACCGTGCTGCCTTCACCGACGCGTTGATATCGATCGCCCCAGCCAGCACCTTGGGCTGGTTGCCGACGATGCCGACGACATGCCCGCCCAGCCGGCCGAGCCCGACGACGATGTTCTGGGCGAAGAATGGCTGCACCTCGAAGAACTCGCGGCCGTCGAGCACGCGGGACACGACGTGGCGCATGTCGTAGGGCTTGTTCGGCGACTCCGGAACGATGGTCTGCAGCTCTACGTCGGCGCGCTCGAGGTCGTCGGTCGTCGGCACGAACGGCGGTCGGTCGGTGTTCGAAAGCGGCAGGTACGAGAGCAGCCGGCGCACTCCCGCCGCGCATTCCTGCTCGGTCTTGGGCAGGAAATGCGCGACACCTGAGGTGGCGTTGTGCACCTGGCCGCCACCCAGCTCATCGAATGTGACCGCCTCGCCGGTCACGACCTTGATCACCTCGGGACCGGTGATGAACATATAGCCCTGGCCGGCCACGATGAAGATGAAGTCGGTGATGGCCGGCGAATAAACCGCACCCCCGGTGCATGGCCCCGCGATGATGCTCAGCTGCGGGATCACGCCGGACGACCGCACGTTGCGATAGAAGATGTCCGCGTAGCCGGCGAGGGCGACCACGCCCTCCTGGATGCGCGCGCCACCCGAGTCGTTGATGCCGATGATGGGCACCCGGTTCCGAAGCGCCAGCTCCTGGACCTTGACGATCTTCTCGGCGGTGACCTCGCCCAGCGATCCGCCGAAGACCGTGGCGTCATACGCGTAGACCGCGACGGGGCGGCGGTCGATCTCGCCGAACCCGGCGACGACTCCATCACCGGCGATCCGGCGGTCTTCCATGCCGAATCCGTGTGCGCGATGCGTGGCGAAGACGTCGAGCTCGACGAACGAGCCGGCGTCGAGCAGCATCTCGATGCGATCGCGCGCCGTCGCCTTGCCCGCCGCGCGTCGCTTGTTGGCGGCGCCGGTCTCCGCGTGCAGCGCCTGGTAGCGCCGCTTGCGGTACTGGTTGATCTTCTGCTCGGAGACGGTTGCCGCTTCGCGCTGCGGCGCCTCGACGCCCTCGAGGCTGGGCGTGGTGCGGCGCACCGGCGAGAGGGAGCGCGGTTTGCGCTGGGCCATTCCGCTTATATCGTAGGCGCGGTGCCCCGAACCAACCCCCCGCTCGACCTGGATCGCGCCGTCACGCTGCGCCAGCTGCGCACGTTCAAGACCGTTGCCGACCTGAGCAGCTTCAGCCTCGCGGCGAACCGCTTGAAGCTGAGCCAGCCGTCGGTTTCGTACCAGGTGAAGGAGCTCGAAGAGGCGCTCGGCTTGCCCCTGCTCGACCGCCTGGGCAAGCGCGTCCAGCTCACCGAGGCTGGAGCGCTTCTTTATGGCTACGCACGCCGGATGCTCGACGTGCTCGACGACGCGACGGTCGCGCTGGAGGAGATGCGGGGCATCAAGCGCGGCACGCTTCGTGTCGGTGCCAGCACCACGGTCGGCATCTATCTTTTGCCGGCGGCGCTCGGTGCGTTCAAGAAGCTTCACCCCGGACTTGTCATCTCGCTCGAGATCGGCACCCGCGCGCACGTGCAGGAGCAGGTGTTGCGCAACGAGCTCGACATCGCCGTGGTCGGGCCGGCGCTCAAGGACCCGGACCTCGTGATCATTCCCTTTCTCAGCGACGAGCTCGTTGTGATCGCGCCCGCGGGACATCCCCTTGCCCGGCGCCGCGGTCTATCGCTGAAGGACCTCGTGGATCTGCCCTTCGTCATGCGCGAGGCCGCCTCAGGCAGCCGCTGGTCGCTCGAGAAAGCAGCGCGCAAAGAGGGCGTCAAGCTCGTCGTGGCGATGGAGCTCGGCTCCAACGGCGCGATCAAGCACGCCGTTGAGTCCGGACTTGGACTGGCAGTCGTCTCGCGCTACGCGTGCGCGCTGGAGCTTTCGAGCGGACGCCTGGTCGAGCTGCGCCTGCGCGGCTTTCCCATACGCCGCGACTGGCATATCGTCCACCTCAAGCACCGAAGGCTCCCGAGCTCGGTGAGCACGTTCATCGACTTCTTGAGAGACGCGAAGTGGCTGGGCCGCGTCCAGCCCACGACGGATTAGCGCGGGCGTTCGTAGCGCAAGTACACGACGTCGCCGCCAAATCGTCTGGTCTCGAGCAAGCGCAGCTCCAGGCGTCGACCGGGCTGCGGGAAATAAGGGATGCCGGCGCCGAGCACGACTGGATTGACGTACAGCCGGAACTCGTCGACGAGGTCCGCCTCGATCAGGGTCGAGGCCAGGGTGGGTCCGCCGACATCCATGTCGTTGTCAGGCAGCTGCTTGAGGCGCCGCACCTCTTCGACGACGTCGCCTTGCACCAGCCGGCTGTTCCATTCGACCTTGCCGAGCGTGTTTGAGAACACGACCTTCGGCTTGTCTCGCCAGATGCGGGCGAAGTCGCGCATAGCCGGGGTTGCGTTCGGGTCCTGGTCCCCGGTCGGCCAGTACGCGACGAGCAGCTCGTACATGCGCCGGCCGTAGAGCATCGTCCCGACCGACCGCGCCTCCTCGTTGAAGGCTTCGTGCAGCTCGTCGTCGACATGCACGAAGTCGAGCGAGCGGTCTGGCGGCGCGACGTATCCGTCGAGCGAGACGGACATCGAGTAGATGAGCCTGCTCACTGCTGGGTGCGGAAGTCGCGCGCGGCCGCCACGCATGTTGCAAAGATGATCAACGCGCCCACGGTCCACAGGTTCGGGAAGGGCAGCAAGCACGGCTGTCGCAGCCACGTGAGCAGGCCGGCCGCAAGGCCGAGGACGATCGCCCATCTCCGGTGGCGAATCCCGACGACAAGAACCATCAACACCAGCGGCAGGAGCGGCAGGTACTGGTACGGGTTCATCTCGCCGGGCAGGATCCCGCCGAGGCCGAGGCCCAGCGCCATCCCGTAGGCCGGGTTCCACCCGCTAGTCCGGGCGGCGTAGACCGCGGCCGCGATCACGGCCACCAGCGTGAGCGCGGTGAGGACGGACGCCAACAATCCGATGTGGACCGGCGACTGCAGGATCGTGATGCCGCCGTCCGGATTGATGATCGGATACGGGTCGCCGCCGATCGAGCGGCCGAAAAGCGTCGCCACCGAGGTCTGCGCGCAGTCGGGGTTCGGGGCTCGCAGCGACGGGATCAGCACGGCGGTGACGTAGTTCCACGCGCCGCCCAGACCGAGCGGGATGGATGCGACCGCGCTGATGACGACGCCCGCGACGATCGCCGCGGTCAAGAAGGGGCGCGGTCTGGTGCGCGCCCCCAGCACCATGAGCGCGGGGTAGAGCTTCAGCGACGCCGCCGCGGCGACCAGCGCGCCGGAGAGGGCCGGCCGACCTCGGAACACGACCAGCCCGGCGCATGCGAACAGCAGGAGCCATCCTCCGATCTGGCCCGCGTCGATGTCCGCGTACAGCGGCGGGCAGTAGAAGGCCACCGCCCAGAAAACGGCCTTCTCGAGTGGCTCGCGCGCGACGTAA
>DASZJK010000112.1:0-5341 GCA_035948155.1 Candidatus Dormiibacterota bacterium | reverse complement strand
GGCAGGACGGCGGAGGCCAGGTCTGGGTCTCCTACAACACGCCCCAGTACCTGCGCGAGCGACACGGCTTTCCCGCGGAGCTCGTGGCGAACATCGCGGGAGTGAGCGCGCTCGCGTCAGCGGCTGGCAGCTGACGAGCTGGCGAGCCCAGAACCGACCTCTGCTTCCTGGTGCACGTACTTACCGCCGCGGAGCGCGGAGGCGAGCGCGGCCACCAGGCTCGCGGCGATCGAGAAACCGAGCACGAGCACCAGGCCGTGCTGGAACGGGCCTGAGATCAGGGAAGGGAAGAAGGTGCGGCTCGTGAGGCGTGCCGCATCGGCTGCAGGCAGCTGCGCCAGCGCCGGGCCGAGCAGCGCGCCGAGCGGGTTGTAGCCGAGGAAGGAGGCGAAGAGATAGCTGATCGGGGGAAGTCCGGCCAGCCTATGCGCCAAGGCAGATGGAACGCCGTTGGCCGTCAGCCCGCTGAACAGCGCCGTGGGCACAGTGGCGTTGAGGCCGACGATCATCAGCGTGAAGAAGAGGCCGATCGACAACGGCAGGCCGACGTTCATGAAGGTGACGCGGATCCCGGACGCGACGCCGCGGTGGCGCGCAGGTACGGCGTTCATGATCGCGGCAGTGTTGGGCGAAGCGAACAGGCCCATGGACACCCCGTTGAGAAAGATGATCGACGCGAAGACCGGGTAGGAGAAGTCTGCCGGTATGAACAGCAGCGCGGCGAAGCTCACCGCCGACAGAAGCATGCCGCCGGTGGCGAATGGTCGCGCGCCGTACCGGTCCGAGAGGATTCCCGAGATCGGTCCGGCGACGAGGAACCCAACGGTGAGCGGCAGCATGTAGATCCCGGCCCAGAGCGGCGTCTGCGTGTAGTCGTAGCCGTGCAGCGGCAGCCATATGCCCTGGAGCCAGATCACGAGCATGAACTGGAGGCCGCCGCGCGCCACCGAGCCGAGCAAGCCCGCGACGTTGCCGAGCGTGAACGCGCGGATCTTGAAGAGATCCAGGTGGAACATCGGGTCTGGCGTCCTGGTCTCCCAGTAGGCGAACAACGCGAGGATCACCAACCCGCCGCCGACCATGCCCAGCACGAAGGGGTTGCCCCATCCCATCGACGATCCGCCGTAAGGCTGCAGCCCGTTCGTGACGCCGACCAGCACCATCGACAGCCCGGCGGCGAACGTGATGTTGCCGATCCAGTCGATGCGGGCGCGCTGGCGGACGCCGATCTCGCGCAGCTGCCAGAAGCCCCAGACGGTGCCGATCAGGCCGATCGGCACGTTGATGATGAACACCCATCGCCAGTTGATCGCGGCGAGGACTCCGCCGACGACGATGCCCAGGAACGAACCGGCCATGCCCGAGATCTGGTTGATGCCGAGGGCGAGGCCACGCTGGTCCGCCGGGAACGCGTCGGTGAGGATCGCCGCGCCGCTCGCCATCACCATGGCGCCGCCCACGGCCTGGACCATGCGCAGCACGATCAGCTCGATCGCGCCCGCCGAGCCCTGGCTCCAGACGAGCGAGAGGCCGATGCCCGCGACCGTGAAGATCGCGAACCCGATGTTGTAGACCCGCGTCCGCCCATACATGTCGCCAAGACGGCCCGCGGTCACGACCAGGACGGCCGACACCACCATGTAGCCCATCAGCAGCCACAGCAGGTAGCTGAAGTTCGCCGGGTCGAGCGGGTTGATGTTGATGCCGCGGAAGATCACCGGCATCGCGATGAGCAGGCTGGTCGCGTTGACCGTCGCGATCAGCATGCCGATGGTCGTGTTCGAGAGCGCGATCCACTTGTACTCGAGGCGCGTGGTCATGAGCGCTCCTCGCGCCGGGCCGCGAGCTCGCGCGTGAGCTCGACCAGGCGCGTCAGCGACGCCGTCAGCCTGCGGCGCTCGTCCGGCGACATCGCCTCGACCGCGTGATGCAGGTCGCTTCCCCTGAACACCTTGACCTCTCCGAGCAGCCTTTCCCCCGCCGGCTCGAGGTGGACCTCCACCTGGCGCCGATCGTCGGTGTCCCGCCTTCGGCTCACCAGGCCGCGCTTCTCGAGGCGGTCGACGAGCCGGCTGATCGAAGCGGCGGATATGCCGGCCAGCTCGGCGAGCCGGCCGGCCGTCTGCGAGCCGGTGCGCAGGTGTCGCAGCACTGAAACCTGGCTCAGGGTGAGATGCGAAAGCTGCCACAAGCGTGCCTGGAACGGCTCGGCGAGCGCAAGCGCGTCCAGATAGGCGAGGAGCGCTGCCCTGGTTTCGGATTGCGTGGTGACAGGCGCGGAGATAGTTGTCACCACGTCAACTATATACGTCTAGGCAAATACCTGGACTTTCAGACCTGCTCCTGAGAGGAAGGCGTCGATGGCGCTCGGATACTCGTCGAGTGGGAAGCGGTTGGTGATCATCGACTCGCTGTCGATCACGCCGTTCGCGAAAAGGGCCAGCGCGCGTTCGAAGCTGTGCAGCACGGCCATCGAGCCGACGATTCTGATCTCGTCGTTGTAGACGCGGAACGGCGAGAAGCGCGCGACCGCATCGGCGTTGGCGACGCCGAACACCAGGAAGGTGCCACCGCGCGCCACGTGCGTGAGCCCATCTTCGATCGCGGCCACGACGCCGGTCGCGTCGATCACGACGTCCCAGCCGCGCGGTCTGTCCAGCTCACCGGCCGACGTTGCGATTCTGTCGGCCGCGAGGCGCTTCGCCAGGTCGTGGCGCTTCGGGTTCAGCTCGACCATGTCGATGTGGCTGGCGCCGGCGTCCCTCGCGCACTGCGCAAGCATCAGTCCCATGGTGCCCGCGCCGTAGATGAGCCACTCCTTTCCCACCTCTGCGTCGACGAGGTCCAGGCCGTGCACGGCGCACGAGAGCGGCTCGACGAGCGTTCCCCAGTGGCGCGGTACTCCGCCCGGCAGACGGAAGGCGTTGGTCGCCGGCACGGCGACGAGCTCGGCGCACGCGCCGTTGGTCCGGCCCACGCCGATCCCGTTCCAGTTCTCGCAGAGGTTGAAGCGACCCGCGCGGCACTGCACGCACGTGCCGTCGTAAAGGGAAGGATCGACCGCGACGAAATCGCCGACGCGAACGTTGGTCACTCCGTCGCCGAGCTCCACGACCTCGCCGCAGAACTCGTGGCCGGGGATGATCGGGTAGCGCGTCGGCTCGAACTCGCCGCGGATCACGTGGATGTCGGTGCCGCAGATCCCGCAAGCCTCGACCTTGACCACGGCCTCACCGGGTTTCGGCGTGGGGTCGGGAACCTCTTTGACGACGACCTCGTTCGGCTCTTCGACGACGACGGCCTTCATTTCACCGCGCCCATGGTGAGGCCTCGGATGAGCTGCTTCTGGGCGATCCATCCCGCAAGCAGCACCGGCAGGCTAGACACGGTGGCCGCGGCGGCCAGCTTCGCGTAGAACAGGCCGCGGCCGCTTATGAAGCCGACCAGAAAGATAGGCGTCGTGGCCGCGACGGATGAGGTGAAGTTGACCGCATAGAAGAACTCGTTCCAGCTGAAGATCAGGCAGATCAGCGACGTCGCCGCGATCCCCGGGGCGATCAGCGGCACGACTATGCGCAGGATCTCGTGCCGGAACGCCGCTCCATCGACCCGCGCGGCCTCGAAGAGGTCGATGGGGATCTCGAGGAGAAAGGAGCGAAGCAGCCATACGCCGAGCGGCAGGTTGATCGTCGTGTAGATGAGGGTCAGGGCAAAGATGTTGTCAAGCAGCTTGAGGTCGCGAGCCAGCAGGTACAGGGGGACGAGGCTCGCTGCGAAAGGCAGGAAACGCGTCGAGATGAAGAAGAACAGCGCGTCCTGCGTCCTTTTGATCGGCCTGATCGCCAGCGCGTACGCAGCCGGCAGGCCGAGCACGAGGACCAGGAACGTCGACCCGATGCTGGCGAACGCGGAGTTGATGAAGTACGGCGGAAAATCGCCTGAGAGCACGTCCTGGAATGAGGACAGCGTGGGGAGGAAAAAGAGCGTCGGCGGTGAGCTGGCCGCCTGCGGCTCGGTCTTGAGGCCTTCCATCCACATCCATAGAACGGGGAAGAAGAAGACGAACACGACCACCCAGCCGACCACCGACAGGAGCACCTTGTTGCGCAGGGAGCCTTCGCTGACCCTCATCGCCTGGCCTCGACCTGGAAGATCGAGAACAGGGTGCGCAGCGCAAACGTCGCGACGATGATGGTGATGATCACCGCCACCACTCCGATCGCCGACGCCTGTCCGATGCTGTAACCCTGGAACGCGACGATGTAAAGCAGGAACGGAATGTTGGTCGTGTCCTGGCCCGGGCCGCCGTAGGTGAGCATGTAGATCGAGTCATAGGTCTGGACGACGAACAGCGATCCCAACAGCGCGCCCAGCTCGATGAAGGGACGCACCAGCGGCAGCGTGATGCGGCGAAAGGACTGGAGGGCGTTCGCGCCGTCGACGCGCGCCGCCTCCAGCACCTCGGGGTTCTGGGACTGCAGGCCGGCCAGGATGATCAGCATCATGAACGGCGTCCAGCGCCACACCTCGACGGTCACGACCGTCACCATCGGGAACTGGCCCACCCAGTCCACCCGACCCAGACCGAGCGGCTTCAGCAGGTACGGGATCAGGCCATAGAGAGGATTGAGCAGAGTGTGCTTCCAGATCAGGGCGCTCGCGGTGGGCATGATCAGGAACGGCGCGATCATCAGCGTCCGCATGAGGCCCTTGCCGAACACCTCCGAGTTCAGCAGCATGGCCACGGCAGTGCCGAGGATGACCGAGATCGAGATCACGCAAACGGTGAGCAGAACCGTGTTCCAGACCGCGTTGCGCACGCTGTCGTCGGTGAGCAGGTTCGCGTAGTTGCTGAGGCCTGCGAACCTAAAGCTTCCAGGCTTGAGCAGGTTCCACGAGAAAAAGCTGTAGTAGACCGTCAGCGCAAACGGAATCTGCGTGACAAGGAACACGTAGACGAACGCCGGCAGGAGGGGCAGACGGCGGGCCCACGCCTCGCGCCGGCTCACGGAGGCGGCGGGTCCGACCCGCCCGCCTCCGCTGCCTGCGACCGAACGGAGGATGGAAGCTCCAGTCTTCACTTATTGCGATCTCGGATCGAGATCAAAGCCTATTTCTGGTAGTTCTTGCCGGCCGTGACCGCCAATGCCTGTGCCTTTTGCAGGGCGGCGTCGACAGATTCGGTGCCGGCGATCACCTTGGCAAACTCCTGTGACACCTGGTCACCGAGCTGCTGGAATTCGGTGATGTCGACGTACTGGATCCCGATGTACGGAACGGGGTCGACGGTGGGGTGCGTCACATCGGCGTGCGCGATCGAGTCGAGGGTGACCTGCGCGAA
>DASZJK010000111.1:0-5223 GCA_035948155.1 Candidatus Dormiibacterota bacterium | reverse complement strand
AGGGCGAGGGTGCCGAAGATGAGCCACGGGCCCATCATCCAGCCGATGTCGGTGTACCAGAACACGGCGTCCTCGGGCCCGACGTCGAAGCAGTGCGCCATGTCCTGCGCGGCCTTGATCGGGAAGCCCCCGTGCACATGCAGCGTGCCCTTGGGCTTGCCCGTCGTTCCCGACGTGTAGATGATCATCAGCGGATCCTCGGGATCGAGCTCCTCGGTGCGGGCGCGGTCCGGGTGATCCTCGAGCAGGACCTCCCAGACCTGGTCGCGGCCGTGCGTCCACGGGATCTCGCGCACCACGCGCCGGTGCACGATGACCTTCTTCACAGAGGGACAGTTGACGAGCGCGCGGTCGGCGGTCTCCTTCATCGCCACGACCTGGCCCCGCCGGTAGAAACCGTCGGCGCAAATGAGCACCTTGGCGTCGCCGTCGCGCAGGCGGGTCGCGATCGCCTCCGGGCCATAGCCCGAGAACAGCGGGATGATGACCGCCCCGGTCTTCGCCGCCGCGAGGACCGAGATCGCCACCTCGGGGCACATCGGCATGAAGATTCCGATGCGATCGCCTTTCGCAACGCCGAGTCGCCGCAGCGCACCGGCCAGCCGCGACACCTGCTGGTCCAGCTCGCCGTAGGTCAGCTTGCGGACGTCGCCAGGCTCGCCCTCCCAGATGATCGCGGTCTTCTTTCGGCCGTCGCCGTCGCGGTGGCGGTCCAGGCAGCTGTGCACGATGTTCATCCGCGCCCCGATCCACCACGTCGCCCACGCCTTGCCCTCGGAAAGGTCGACCACCTTCTCGTACTGGCGATAGAAGGCCACGTCGATGTCTTTGACAGCTGCGTCCCAGAACCATTCGATGTCTTCGTCGGCACGGCGCAGGAGCTCTTCGAAGCTCCCGATTCCGTGGCGGTCCATGAAGCGCTTGAGCCGGCTCTTGTCGACGACCTCGGGGCTCGGCCGCCAGATCACATCGCCGATCACAACCGGTTGCACTAGAGTGTCGCGCCCCCGATCTGCCTGGCATCTTCGCGCCCTAGTCGGCCGGGCGCCTTCGGCGCTGAAGCCTGCGTCAAGGGGCCCGGCGCTGCGTCGTCGCGCATCGACGATGCGCTCCTAGCCGCGCCACCCTTTCCTTGGCTCCGGCCGCCGATGGCGCGAATCTGCTCAGGCACACGGGAGCGCGACACTCCTTTAATTGTCACCAGATGGCGCGTGGCGAGCTTCCCGACGGGTTTGCGGACGACCTTGCCCGCGTGCTTGACGCGGGCCAGCATGAGGCCGCCGCCGAGATCATCGAGGCGGCGACGATGCTCGACGACGTCGGTCTTCGGCGCTTCTTGAAGCTCTTCGCGGCCCGGGTACGGAGCTCGGATCAACCGATCAACGCCGACGAGCTGCGGAGGTTTCTGCAGCAAGCCGCGCTCTGATCCGTTCCGCGTCCTGCGCCAGCAGCCAGTAGTTGTCCCACGCGGTCCGCGCCAGCGCGAGCGCGATCAGCGGCTTGTGGTGCAGACGGGCTGCGCGGACGGCCTGATGCTGGGCGTAACACCATCGGTCCCACGATCTCTCCACGGTCGACTCGACGAGCTCCATCCACTGCGCCTCATCGCCGTTGAGAGGTGGTGGGAGGGAGAGGAGCTTCCACCGGCGGTCTTCGCGCACGACGGTGACCACTGGCTGGCCGCTCGGCCGGTTGGCGTGCCGGGCAGGTCGCGGATTCTTGGGATTCGCTGCCATGAGGCGCTGCTGGACCGCGAACACGAGGTCCTGGGCGGCGTCGAGCGTGGCCGGCGGCAGCGGTGGGTTTCGTCTGCCCAGGCGGATCTGCAGCGCGCGGATCGCCTCCCGCAGCCGCAGCGGCGCATCGACCTCGTCGCGCAGGCGCAGGGTCTCGACGTCGTCGAGGAGCAGGTCCGACTCGACGAGCAGAATCCTCCGCCGCGTCTCCGCCGCCATGCAGCGCACGATCTCGCCGCCCCGGCGCGGTGTCAAGCAGCGGTTTACAGGCTAGGCGATCCCGAGTAGCCGTTTGCCGTTGGCGACGAGGACCTTGTCCAGCACTGGCTGCGGAATGTCGAGCGTTTCCAGCTCGTCCAGGCAGCGCTTCGGATGGATGAACGGGTAGTCGCTTCCGAACACGAACTGGTCCTGCAGCCGGCCCTTCATGTCGCGCATCACCTCGATCGGGATGTAGCGCGGCGCCCATCCGGAGATGTCGATGCAGATGTTGGTCTTGTGCAGCGCCATCGCAAGCAGCTCGAGGTGCCACGGGTAGCCAAAATGCGCGGCAATGATCTTGAGGTCGGGGAATGCGGCCGCCGGCGCGTCGAGCCAGATGGGGCGGGCGAAGTCGATGCGGATTCCCTGACCTCCTGGCTGGCCGGCGCCGATTCCGCTCGTGCCCGTATGAAACAGCACGATGAGTCCCAGCTCCTGGCACTTTTCGTAAAGAGGCCAGTGCCTTTCCTCATTCGGCGCGAAAGCCTGCAGGGAGGGGTGGAGCTTCACACCCTTCAGCCCCAGCTCGGCGATACGGTCGAGCTCCTGCACCGCGCGGTCGCCTTTGAGGGGGTCGACGCTGCCGAATCCCACGAACCTCGTCGGAAACTCGCGTACCGCCTGAGCCACGAGGTCGTTGGGCACGCGCGGGCGGCCGGTTGCGGTCTCCGCGTCCCACGCAAGAATGACCGCGACCACGTCGAGGTCGTCGTACTCGCGGGCGAGCTCCTCGAGCGACTTGCGTGCAACCTTGGACCTGAAGTACGACTCCGCGGCCTCGACGTAGCCCTTCATCGAGACGTCGAGCCACTCGGGAGTCGGCAGGTGGACGTGAAAATCGATCGCTTTCAAAGCGACACTAACTGTGATGGAAGCCACGCTTCTGGTGCTCGCCGGCGGCCAGAGCCGCCGCATGGGCCGGCCCAAGCCCTGGATCGAGGTCGGCAACTCGATCCTGATTCGGTACGTGGTGGAAAGGCTGGCTCCGGCGTTCTCCGAGTTGATCGTTTCGTTTGCCGAACCCGAGCAGATGGAGCAGCTGGTGCCTTATCGGATCGTTTTCGACCGCAAGCCAAACGCGGGTCCGCTCGCGGGCCTGGAGGCCGGTCTGCACGCGGCTCAGAACCACGTTCTGTTCGCGGTCGCGTGCGACATGCCGTACGTCGAGCGATCAACCGCTGAGATCGCGGTCGCAGCGGCGCGCAGCTGCGATGCCGCCATCCCGCGTCACGACGGATTCTTCGAGCCCGTGTGCGGTGCCTACCGCAAGACGGCGCTGCCGGCGATCGTGAGTGCGCTCGATGCGGGCAACTTTGTCGCGCATGACGTGGTTGGGGACCTCGACGTCACATGGCTCGAGGGACTCGAACCGGCGCAGTTCGAGAGCCTCAACACGCCGGCCGACCTCGAACGTTTCCATGCCACTCTGAGTGCCCAGCGATAATTGGTGCACAGGCTTTGAAGATCGTCGTCACCGTCAAGCAAGTACCAGACCCCAACTCCACCCTCAGCCTCGAGGCTGACAACACGATCTCCCGCGAGAAGGAGGTCGTCCTCGACCCAGGCGATGAATGTGGGGTGGAAGAGGGCCTCCAGCTGAAGGAGGCGCACGGCGGCGAGGTGATCCTGGTGTCGATGGGTCCGGAGCGAGCCAGGGATGCGATCCGCAAGGGCCTATCGATGGGCGCGGACCGCGCTGTGCTCATCACCGACCCGGCGCTTGCCGGCGCCGATGCGCTGACGACCGCGAAGGTGCTTGCGGCCGCGATCAAGCAGGAACAACCAGACCTCGTGATCTGCGCGACCGAGTCGTACGACGGAAGCACGGGAATGGTTCCGCCGATGCTCGCCGAGCTGCTGGGATTCCCACAGCTCACCTTCGCCAAGAAGGTCGAGGTCGACGGTTCCACGATCAAGGTTCACCGCCAGACCGCCGACGGCTACCAGGTCGTCGAGGCCGCCACACCCGCGGTCATCACCGTCACCGCGGCGATCGCCGAGCCGCGTTACGCGTCGCTCAAAGGGATCATGGCGGCGCGGTCCAAGGAGATCAAGCAGCTTGCGTTGAGCGACCTGGGTGTGGAGAAGGCCCAGCCCGCGGAAACGATCGAAGGCTTCACCGACGCCGAGTCGCGCAAGGCCGGCGAAGTGATCCAGGACGACGGCACCGCCGTGGAGAAGATCGTGCAGGTCCTGGCCTCGGCCAAGGTCCTGTAGGAAGATGCCGGGCATCCTCGTCTACGCGGAGCTCAGCGGCGGCAAGGTCGCCGGCGCAGCGCTCGAGCTGATGACCAGGGCGCGAGACCTGGGCGATGTGTACGCGGTCGCGCTCGGTTCGGGCGCGAAGGGCGCGGCCACCACTCTCGGCAAGCACGGCGCCAAAGTCGTTCACGTCAACGAGGACGCGGCGTTCGACGACTACATCGCCGAGCCTGCAACGGACGCCATCGCCTCGCTGTACGAGCAGCAGAAGCCTGACCTGATCCTTTTCGGATTCACACCGGACTCGCGCGAGGTCGCGGGGCGTCTTGCCGCAAGGTTGGGCGTCGGGTTGATCTCGAATGCGAGCGATGTCGTTGCGAAAGAAGGCGGCTTCGTCGCGAAGGTGCCTTACTTCGGCGGCGCGAAAGTTGCGTCGATGAGGGCCAATGCCAGGCCCGCCATCATCCTGGTGCGGCCCAAGTCGTTCGAGGCGTCGGAGTCGGGTGGTGCGGCCGAAGTCAGGGACCTCGCCGTGAACGTGAAGGCCGAGTCGAAGCGGGCCCACATCGCCGACCGCGTGGTCGAGGCGTCAGAGAAGGTGAAGCTCGAGGACGCGCGCGTGGTGATAAGCGGCGGCCGCGGAATGGGCGGCCCGCAGAACTTTCCCCTTCTCGAGGACCTCGCCAGCGCCCTTGGCGGGGCGGTGGGAGCGAGCCGCGCCGTGGTCGACGCGGGGTGGGTGCCGTATTCGATGCAGGTCGGGCAGACGGGCAAGTCTGTGCGGCCGGGCGTCTACATCGCGGTTGGAATCTCGGGCGCCATGCAGCACACGGTTGGGATGAAGACGTCGAAGGTGATCATCGCGATCAACAAGGACGCCGAGGCGCCGATCATGAAGATGGCCGACCTCGGGGTGGTGGGCGACGCGCTGAAGATAGTGCCCGCGCTGACCGCCGCGGTCAAAGCCAAAAAGAACGGATAAGGCCGAAGCTCAAAGACTGCTCGACGAGCGCGTCGAGCGCCG
>DASZJK010000110.1:0-2003 GCA_035948155.1 Candidatus Dormiibacterota bacterium | reverse complement strand
GGGCTCGTCGCCATCTTGTTCGGCGACGGACACGGCAGCGAGGACATCAACGACCTCGCTGTCGCGTGCGGCGACCTGGCGGAGAAGGTCGGCGGCAAGGAGATGCCGCTCTACCGCGCCACCAACGAGCGTGGTGCGCTGGCGCAGGGAGTCGCCGGTTGGGACAAGCTCGAGCGCGTCGAGGCGCTCTTGAGCTGGGGCCCGCCTCCGACCGCGGGCATCCCGAGCTCGGTCAAGTTCATCGCCGCCTGGGACCACCTGCATCGCGAGGGCTACTCCAGGGCCGTTGTCCTCCCGGCCGCGACGTTCGCCGAACGCCAGGGTAGCTACACCAACCTCGAGGGCACCGTGCAGTTCCTGCGCCCGCCGATCGCGCTCAGGCCGCCGCTCCTCGAGGGATGGCAGGTGCTCTGCGAGCTCGGCGCCGCGCTCGGCAAGCCCCTGGACTACGTCGGAATCGTGCCGATCCAGCGCGAGATGGGGCTGCGGATGCCTGACCCGGAGCCCGAGCCGGTGGCGGTTCTGACCGGACCAGCGCACCCGTGAGCAACATCTACAACGACACGTCGCGGGGCGCGGGCCCCCCCGAGAGACATCGGCCGTCTTTAGCACGGCCCACGCCGTGCGGTTGCCCGGCAAAGCCGGGCAACGCGAAGGGCAACCTGTGACGCAGATCTACAACGACCCCATAGGCCACTGGGTCGTCGTCGTCGTCGCGATGGCCCTGCTGCTTTTCGTGGTCCTCACCGCGACCGCGTACACCGTGTGGTTCGAGCGCGTCGCTTTGGGCCGCATCCAGCGCCGGCCGGGACCGAACCGGGTTGGACCGGGGGGACTCCTGCAGCTCGCCGCCGACGGAATCAAGCTCGCGTTCAAAGAGAGCTTCGTCCCCGAGAAAACTGATCGCGTCCTTTACGTGATCGCGCCGACCATCGGCGTGGCGGCGGCGTTCCTCGCATGGGCGGTGATCCCCATCGGCCTCTGGTACAACGTCCAGTACTGGATCGCCGATGTCAACGTCGGCATCCTGCTGATCTTCGCCGCCAGCTCGCTCAACGTCTACGCGATCGTGCTGGGCGGCTACGCGTCGAACAACAAGTACTCGCTGCTGGGCGGACTTCGCTCCGCGGCCCAGCTGATCAGCTACGAGATGGCGCTCGGCCTCTCGCTCGTGCCTACCTTCATGATCGTCGGCTCTCTGCGCCTGCGGGACATCGTCGAATACACCGTCACGTGGGGTCCGTACCACGGACCGATCCCGCTCATCCTGCTCACACCGATCGGTTTCATCATCTATCTCATCTCGGCCACAGCCGAGACCAACCGCACGCCGTTCGACCTGCCCGAGGCCGAGCAGGAGCTCATCGGCGGATTTCTCACCGAGTACTCGGGCCTGAAGTTCACGATGTTCTACCTCGCCGAGTACCTCAACGTGATCACCGTGTCGGTCCTGGCGGTGCTGCTTTTCTTCGGCGGCTGGTACCTGTGGATCGTGCCGCCGGTGCTCGCCTTCTTCGTGAAGGTCGTGATCATGATCTTCGTATACATTTGGCTCCGAGGCACCTTCCCCCGCTTGCGCTACGACATGCTCATGCGCCTGGGCTGGAAGGTCATGCTGCCGCTCGCGATGGCAAACGTGATCGTGACCGCGACGATCGTCGTCGCAGCGCAGGGATGACGATGGCGGACGAAGAAGAGAAGGGCCAGAAGCCAAAGCAACCGAATGTGGCGCAGGACGTCGGCGCCCTGCTGACCGGCTTGAAGACGACGCTCGGCGAGACGTTCCGGCCGGCGGTCACGCTCCAGTACCCCGAGGACAAGTCGGTGCGCTCCGAGCGCTACCGCGGGCGGCACTATCTGCGCCGCTACGAGAACGGCCTCGAGCGCTGCATCGGGTGCGAGCTGTGCGCCGCCGCATGCCCGGTCGGCTGCATCCTCGTGATCGCCGCCGAGAACACCGACGAGAACCGAGTATCGCCCGGGGAGCGCTACGCCAAGACCTA
>DASZJK010000109.1:0-3745 GCA_035948155.1 Candidatus Dormiibacterota bacterium | reverse complement strand
GTCGAGTGAGAGCAGCTTCTCCCTCTCATGAGCGCGCCGCACGTGGATCGCGGGACCGCTCAGCCTCGCGAGGTCGAATGCGTGCATCGGCTGCGCGTACTCGAGGAGCACGTAGTTGGTGATGTCCACGATGTTGTTGATGGGCCGCACGCCGGCGGCGCGCAGGCGACGCTGAATCCAGTCCGGGCTTGGACCGACGCGGACACCCTTGATGACCGCCCCTATGTATCGGCTGCACAGGTCCGGCTCGTCGATCGTCACCTTGACCAGCTCGCGACCGGCTGGGTCTGCATCGCCGGTGAAGGCCGGCATGAAGTCGCGCTTGACGGGCCGGTCGAGTCCGGCGGCGAGCTCGCGGCCGATCCCGAAGTGGCCCATGCAGTCGGGCCGGTTGGAGGTGATCTCCGCCTCCATGATCGCCTGGCTCGGAATCACGGAGGTCAGCGGCTCGCCAGGCGTGCCGCGGTCGAGGATCAGGATCCCAGCCAGGTCCTCGCTCAGGTTGAGCTCGGCCGCGGACGCGAGCATGCCACTGGCTTTTTCGCCGGCGATGTTCATGTCCTTCACGACCTTCCCGTTGGGGACGGTCGTGCCCGGCATCGCGACCGGGACAATCGAGCCGGGGACGGCATTGGGGGCGCCCGCGATGATCTGCATCACCCTGCCGCCGACGTCGACCTGATGAATCCAGAGCGGGTTGCGCGATTTCGGGTGAGGCCGCTGCTCCAGCACTCTGCCGATGACGATCTCCGACAGGTCGACCATCGTCAGCGATTCGACCTCCACACCGATGCGCGTCAGGACTTCGGCGGCCTCTTTCGGCGTGACGCCTTCGAGGTCGACGAAATCGCTCAGCCACTCGTACGAGATACGCACCGCTAGCCCTGCACCCTGCGCCCCGCGCGATAGTCGCGACTATCCCGCGTTCTGGCCGGCGGAAGATCGCGATAGTCGCGACTAACGCGGATTGACGGGCGGTCGAGCACCTAGAACTGCTCCAGGAACCGGAGGTCCGACTCGTAGAAGAGGCGGATGTCGTCGACGTCGTGCTTCAGCATCGCCATGCGCTCGATGCCGAATCCCCACGCGTAGCCGTTCCACTGCGTCGGATCGATGCCTCCGTTGCGCAGCACCTGGGGATGCACCATGCCGCACCCCCCAACCTCGAGCCATCCCTTGTGCCGGCAGCTCTTGCAGCCCATCCCTCCGCAGATGCCGCACGTCACATCGAACTCGAAGCTGGGCTCGGTGAATGGAAAGTAGCTCGGGCGCACGCGGACCTTGCGGTCGGCTCCGTAGAGCGACTGGATCATGTACAGCAGCGTGCCCTTCATGTCGCCCACCGTCAGGCCCTTGTCGACCGCGAGCCCCTCGACCTGGGAAAAGTAGGGAAGGCGGGTCGCCTCGGGAGCGTCGCGGCGGTAGCAGCGCCCGGGTGTGATGATGTAGATCGGCGGCTCCTTGATGCGCTGCATGGCGCGGATCTGCACCGGTGAGGTGTGGGCGCGCAGCAGCAGCTCTGGGCTGAAGTAGAACGAGTCCCAGTTCTCGCGGGCGGGATGGCCGGCGGTGATGTTGAGGGCTTCGAAGTTGTACCACTCGGTCTCGACCTCGGGGCCGAGCTCGACCTGGTAGCCGAGCGATTCGAGCACGGTCTCGATCTGCCTTCGCACCTGCGTGAGGACATGGATGTGGCCCTGCTGCGGGGGCGGGCCAGGGAACGTGACGTCGATCGCCTCGGTCTCGGCGAGATCCGCCAATCGCGCGGCTTCGAGCTCGGCACGTCGCGCCTCGAGCGCGGTCTCGATGGCCCGCTTGGATTCGTTGACCGCCTTGCCCAGCGCGGCCTTTTCGTCTACCCCGAGCGACCCGATGCCCTCCAGCAGCTTGCTCACGCGGCCGCTCTTGCGGCCAAGGTACTCGGTCTCGAGCTGGTCGAGCTCTTGCGGCGTCTGCGCCTTCCCGATAGCCGCGAGCGCTTGGCGTGTGAGGGCAGAGGGGTCGCTCACGCCGCCCTCTTCCGCCGGATCTCGAACAGGATCAGCGCCGCCGCCGCCGCGACGTTCAGCGATTCCACTCCCTCGGTGAGCGGCACGGTCACGAGCTTCAGGTCCTTCCGCGAAAGGCCGTGGGCCTCGCTGCCGAGAACAATCATGCCCGCAGACTCTATCGGCGCCTCGGTCAGCGGTGCACCGCCGGTCGCGGCGGCGCCGTAGCCATCGAGCTCGGCGAGGTCCTTCCAGTGGACCCTGGCGACCTTCAGCCGGAACACGTTGCCTGCCGATGCGCGGACCGCTTTCGGCCCGTAGGGGTCGGCCGTCCCGGGGAGCACCGCGAGCACCGGCGCTCCCGCGGCGGCGGCGGTGCGAGCGATTGCGCCGACGTTGCCGGGATCCTGAACGCCGTCCAGCACCACCAGGGGCCAGCCCGCGCGTTGGGCAGCCTCGATCGCTTCCGAGGGTGACGCCTCGTCCACGCGGGCGATGGCGATGGCACCCTGGGGCGTGACGGTCTGCGTGGCAGCCCGGAAGGCCGCTGGCGACAGCGTCACCCGGTCATCGGTGTGGAAAGGGAGCCTGTCGCCCTCACGGACCGCGATGAGCTCGAACCTCAGCCCGGCCGCCTTCGCTTCGGAGAGCACGCGGGGACCCTCCAGGAGGACAAAGCCTGGCTCGCGCCGGTGAGCGAGACGCCGCAAGCGTCGGACGAGCTCGTTGTCCGGGCTGCTGATCAGGCGCTGGTCAGAGGTTCTCTTTTGCAACCTCCACCAGCCGGGCAAAGGAACCGCTATCGCGCACGGCCAGGTCAGCCAGCATCTTGCGGTCGATCTCCACTCCGGCCTGGCGAAGGCCGTGCATCAGCTTGTTGTAGGGCAGCCCCGACTGCCGCGAGGCCGCGTTGATCCGCGCGATCCACAGCTGGCGCATCTCGCGCTTCCGGCGGCGGCGGTCGCGGAATGCGTAGGCGAGGGCGTGCAGGACAGCCTCGTTGGCGGGCCGGAAGAGCAGCTTCTTGGAAAGGCGGAAACCCTTCGCGCGCTCCAGGATCCTCTTGTGCCGGCGGTGCGCCGGTACGCCGCGTTTGACTCTCGCCATCTAGACCCCCAGCGCCCTGCGAACGGCCTTGCTGTCAGCCTTCGCGACCGGCTGCTCGGTGTGGTCCTTGCGCTTGTGTTTCTTCGACTTCTGGTGCAGGCGGTGGCTCATCCACGAGTTCCGTCGCACGAGCTTTCCGTTGCGCGTCACGCGGACACGCTTGGCTATGCCTTTTTGCGTCTTGAGCTTAGGCACTGGTTGCGGCCTGCTCCTTCGGCGCGACGGGTCCCTGCCGGGACGGCGCCAGGATCATGAACAGGTTCCTGCCCTCGAGCAGCGGCTGGCGCTCGATGACGGCGAACTGGCGTGCGTCATCAGCCACCCGGTCGAGCAGCTTGCGCCCGATGTCCTGGTGGACCATCTCGCGGCCCCTGAACATGATCGTCACCTTGACCTTCTCTCCTGCTTCGAGGAACTGTCGCAAACCCTTGAACTTGGTCTGGAAATCGTGCTCGGCGACCTTCGGCCGCAGCTTCATCTCCTTGAGCTTGATGACGTTTTGCTTGCGACGCTGGTCCTTCTCGCGCTTGACGGTCTCGAACTTGTAGCGTCCGTAATCCATCAGGCGACAGACGGGCGGGCTGGCTTGCGGAGCGACCTCCACGAGGTCGAGTCCCTTCTCGTTGGCGATGCGCAGGGCGGCGTCGAGA
>DASZJK010000108.1:0-5368 GCA_035948155.1 Candidatus Dormiibacterota bacterium | reverse complement strand
TGGACCGAGCACGACCTCGGCGCGATCTCAAGCTCCCCCACGATCGCGGGCGACCGCGTCTTCGTCACAACGCTCACCGGCCGGGCCTACGCGTTCGGTCTCGAGCGCGGCAATCTGATCTGGGAGTGGATCGCCCCGCCTAGCTCCGCCCTCTGGGCGTCGCCGGTTGCGTTCCGAGACGAGGTCATCATTGGCGTCGCGTCGCCTTACGGCGACACACCACTGGTCGCGGGTCGTCTGTACGCCCTCGATTCCGGCAACGGAACTGTGCGCTGGACGGAATGTGTTCGTGCGGGATGCCAGCCTGGCGGCGGAGTGTGGTCGACGGCGGCCATCGACTCGCGCGGCGTCGCGTTTGTCGGCACCGGCAATCCCGACGACGGCGTGCTTGCGTTCGACCCCATGACTGGCCAGCGCAGGTGGTTCGCAAGCCCGTACCTTGATCTCGGTCGCGACCTTGACCTCGGGTCGTCACCAGTCGTCTTCAGCCTTGACGGCAAGGAGGCTGTGGCGCAGGCGAGCGCGGCCGGACTGTTTTTTGCGCTCGATGCGGGTACGGGCGGGATGTTGTGGTCGCGTCCTCTCGTCACGGGCAGCGCCGTGCACGGGCTCCTTGCCACGCCGGCATACGACGGCACCTCGTTTTTCGTCGCGTCCGCGAGCCCACCGACCGGAGTGCTTGCCCTCAATCCACGCGATGGTGCTGTGCGTTGGCGCCACAGCACCGACCTGCCTGTCTACTCGGCGCCAGCCGCCGGCAACGGCGTTTTGATATTCGGCACTGGCGCTGTGTTCGGTGACCTTGAGTCGGGGTCGCTTCTCGCGCTGTCGACCCGAGACGGGCAGGTGCTGTGGAGTTATGACATGCACTCAGCCGTGCGCAGCGGGCCCGCGCTCGCGGGGGACCTTGTCGTCGTCGGCGACTACGACGGAGACGTCTTGGCGTTTCGCCCAAGGGCTTAGTGGCGCGGGCCGCCGATCCGTGCTTAGATGCGTTTGCTCTTCCGCCGCGTTGTCTGGAGGTGATCAATGAGGCTGCGATTGTTCACGTTGCTTACCACCATCGCGTTATTCGTGCTGGGCGCCGTTCCGGCATCGGCGAACGATGAAGGCCACCACAGCGATTACCTCGCGCTCGGTGACTCGGTGGCGTTTGGTTACAGCCCGCTTCTCGTCAAGGCAGGCCTCGCGGGGAATCCTGCTGTCTTCGTCGGCTACCCCGACATCGTGGCGCGGCGTCTCGGGCTGAAGCTGACAAACGCGTCGTGTCCTGGCGAGACGTCAGGCGGATTCATCGCCCGGACTCCAGCAGTGGACTACGTGTGCCTTCCATACACCAGCGCCTTCCCGCTCCATGTGAATTACTCGACGTCGCAGCTCGCCTTCGCTTTGAGCTTTCTGGCCACTCATCCCAATGTGCAGCTGATAACGATCGACATTGGAGCGAATGACGTCTTCAAGGCAGGCACAGCCTGCCCCGCGAATCCAACGTGTATCACGCCAGTGCTCCAGGGCATCGACGTCAACCTGCGCACCATCTACGGCGAAATCCGCAACGTCGCCCATTACCACGGGATGATCGTCACGCTCAGCTACTACGGACTGACTTATGACGCCGCGGGTAAGGCTGGGACCAAAGCGTTGAACGCGCCCATCATCGACGCGACGCTTGCCAACGACGGCATCGTGGCGAGCGGCTTCGAGGCCTTCGAGGCGCGTGCGCTGGCTCACGATGCCAGCAGCTGCGCCGCAGGTCTCCTGATCGTCCTGACCCCCGGCAAGTGCGACGTCCATCCATCGCCGCGCGGCCGGAATGCGCTCGCCGGCGTGATCGTGAGGGCGGTCGAACAGGCGAAGGACGACTCCTAGGATTTCGAGGCCAGCGGCAGCTCCACCTCGAAGGTGGCTCCGCCGCCGCTGGTCTCCTTGACCGTCACGTGTCCGCCGTGCGCGACGACGACGGCGTTGACGATCGACAGTCCAAGGCCGGCGCCCCCTGAGTCCCGGCTCCGGCTCGGGTCGGCGCGGTAGAAGGGTTCGAAGATCCGCTCCAGCTGATCGGGCCGGAGTCCCGGTCCGTGGTCGCTGACCGACATCCGCGCGACGCTGTCCTCGGTCGTCACCGCGACCTCGATAGGCGTCGCCGGCGGCGTGTGCACGAGGGCGTTGCGCATCAGGTTGCCGACCACCTGGCGCAGGCGCGTGTCGTCGCCTGCGACGACGATCGGCTCGTCCGCGTCCAACTTGATGTCGCGCTGAGGGGCGACCGCCCTGGCGTCATCGACAGCGTCTCGCGCGATCGCCTGCAGGTTCACCGGTTTGGTCTCGAGTGGGCGTCCCTGGTCGAGACGCGCGATGAGGAGCATGTCGTCGACCAGTGTCGACATTCGCACCGACTCCTCCTCGATGCGCCGCCTTGCCAGGTCGGCGTCGGCGGCTGATTCTGCGGCGCCGCGGCGCAGCATCTCCGAGTAGCCCCGGATCGACGTGAGTGGCGTGCGCAGCTCGTGCGACGCGTCCGCGATGAAGCGGCGCAGCCGCTGCTCCGAAGCTTTGCTCTGCCCGAACGCAGCCTCGATCTGGCTCAGCATGGCGTTGAGCGCGAGACCGAGGCGGCCGATCTCCGTCTTCGGCGTGGCGGGCTCAACGCGCCGGCTGAGATCACCGGCCGCAATCACGCCCGCCGCCTCGCCCATGCGGCGAAGCGGACGCAAGCCGAGCTGGATGATAAGCAGCGCGAGCACCGCTGTCGCTCCTAGGACGACGGCTCCAATCACGATTTCCACAGCGAGCAGTGCATTCAGGGTGCTCAGAGTGTCAGTGAGGGGAATCGCGGCCACGACTCGGTCGTCGGGAGGAAAGGAATCTTCCTGCCAGTAGGTGATCCGAAACTTCGGTACCTCGCCAGACCCTGCGACGGTGAACGGGGTCACCGGCTGGTCCGGCTGCCCGCTGTAGGAAAGAGTCTTGGGCAGCTGTGGCAGCGGAGCCGATTGGGGCGTTGCGCCGCCGAGGCCAGGAACAATGCAGGACTTGGTGCCGGCCGGGGTCACGAGCTGGATGACCGTGCCAGGAGGAAAGGCGGAAGACTCGCCTGGACCGACCCGGCAATCAGGGCTGGCGACGGCTGCGGACGCGCTCGCCACTGTTGCACGCGCCGTCAGCTGCTGGTCGATCGTGTCATAGAGCGATTTCTGCAGAAGCCCATATGTCGCGACGCCCGACACCAGGAGACTGAGAAAGACGAGCGAAATAACCCCGATCAGGAGCCGCCCCCGGAGCGACAGGGTCATTTTCGTGGCGTTCGGAGAACGTACCCCACACCGCGCACCGTCTGGATCAGCGGCGGATCGTACTTGTCAACCTTTCGCCGTAGGTAGCTGATGTAAGTCTCGAGCACGCTTGCGTCGCCGCCGAAGTCGTAGTGCCACACGTGATCGAGTATCTGGCTGCGGGTCAGCACCCTGCCCGCGTTGATCAGCAGGTAGCGCAGCAGGCGGTACTCGGTGTTGGTCAGGTCCACTGCATGGCCATGGCGGCGAACCTCGTGCGCTTCGTCGTCGAGCTCGAGGTCGGCGAGGCCGAGCTTGCCCGTCTCCGTCTCATTTCCGTGGCGCCGCAGCACCACCCGCACGCGCGCCATCAGCTCTTCGATGCTGAAGGGCTTGGTGACGTAGTCGTCTCCTCCGATCGTCAGGCCGTGAACCTTGTCCTCGGTCGCGTCCTTCGCGGTGAGAAAGATGATCGGAACCTTGGTGCCTGCGGAGTTGAGACGCTTCAGGACCTCGAGGCCGTCGATGTCCGGCAGCATCACGTCGAGGATGACGAGCGACGGGGAGAACTGCGAGACCGCGGTCAGAGCCCCGCGGCCGGTGGCCGCCGTCTTGACAGTGAAACCCTCGTAGCGCAGGGCCATCGCCACCAGCTCGGTGATGTTTGGCTCGTCGTCGACAACCAGCACCCGGGCTCCATTGCCGTTGTTCACGGGGTCCACTTTGATCGAGTTTCCTGGGAGATTGCTCAGAAAATGTTAGGGAGCAGCTTCGAATCGGCTGGCAAGCGGCCAGCGGCTGGTGCACTCGATGCGGCCCTCCTGATCGACCAGCCGCGCGGCGAGGCCCTGGCGCTCGAGCCAGGCGAGGGCGTCGTGCCCCATCACGATCGCAGCGGTCGACGCGATGTTGGCGTCCACGCACGTAGCTGCAGCGACGGTGGCCGTGCGCCAAGGGCCGTCGACGGGAAGCCCGGTCGCCGGGTCGATGATGTGATGCAGCACGACGCCGCCGCGGGTCCAGCGACGCACCGTCGTGCTCGAGGTCGCGATGCCTCCATCGTTGATGGTCACGGTCTCCTCGCTGTCGTCCAGCGGGGCCCCACTGTCCTCGCTGACCTGCACCGGCCAACCTCCGCTGGGGGCCTCGCCCGCGACCGCGATGTCGCCGCCAAGGCTAACCAGGACTCCGCCGCCCTCAATGGCGTTCGCCGCCGCCTTGGCGGCGAGGTCGGACGCGAGCGCTTTGGCCGTGGCACCGAGGTCGATCTCGACGCCGCGCGGGATCCAGACGCGTCGGGTCGCCGCCTCGAATCGAATCGCCTGCCATCCAGGCACGCGAGTCGCGCGAACTCGCAGAGGCCCGCCGTCCTTGATTACCTGCGCGAAATCGGCGTCGTAGCCGGCGAGCTTGATCGCCTTCCCCACGGTCGGGTCGACGGCGCCGCCCGTGAGCTCGGCCCCTCGAAGGCTTGCCGCGATCGCCTGCGCGAGCAGCGGGCTGACGAGGACCTCGCGTTCGGGCGCTGCGTTCAGTCGGCTCAGCTCGCTGTCCTCGCGAAATCGGCTGGCCGTGGCGTCGATTGCTTTGATCACGCGATCTACGGCTGCTTGCGCCGTTCGCAGCGACAGAGGATCTGTGACGACGAGCCGGAGAGAGCCGCCGAGCGCCCGGTCGTCCGCGATGCCGAGCACGCGTGGGGTCACTTTGCCCGGACGGTGCGGTGGAGAGCGATCGCGAGCACCGGGCAATCTTCGACTGCCCGCTCAGCGAGCGGCAGGAGGTGGTCGGGGACCGGCCCGGGCGCGAGGATCGGGTAGCCCCAGTCGTCGAGACGGATCAGCTCGGGCAGCAACTCCGCGCACAGGCCGCGCCCGTCGCACTTGATCCGGTCGATCACGAGTTGGTGCTCCTTGCTCATGCGCTCAACCTGACCTGCTCCGACCTCGTGTGATGACGGTGCGTGGCGAACTCGTCCGCGAATACCTGCAGCGCCGACGACAGAAACATCACCGCGCCGTCGGGGTGCTTGCAGGCGCCTCGACCGTGCACCTCGGCCGACCAGCGCTGCAGGCGTCTGAGGGTCTCAGGGTTTG
>DASZJK010000107.1:0-3849 GCA_035948155.1 Candidatus Dormiibacterota bacterium | reverse complement strand
TGGCGGTCCCGGCCCGAACGGGCAGTCAAACGAGTCGGCGACGCACGAGGCCGGCGAGTCGGCCTCCCGGGAGGCGGCCGAGAAGACCTGATCGCCAGCCGCTAATGTCGGCGGTGTGGCGGAGCGGGTCAAGGTCTACTTAGAGGTCGGCGGCAAGCGCACTTTCGCGAGTGCCGCCGACTTTCCCGGATGGTCCCGCTCCGGAAAGAACGAAGTCGCAGCCCTGGAGGCGTTGGCGGCGTACGCGCCGCGCTACGCCAGAGTCGCCAAGCTTGCGGGCGTCGAGTTTCCGAAAGAGCCGACCTTCAACGTCGTCGAGCGTCTCAACGGCAACGCCACCACAGACTTCGGCGCGCCCGCCATTCCGGCCAAGAACGAGTCGCGGCCGAAGAGCGCTCCGGAGACCAGGCGGATGGTCGAGCTGCTCGAGGCGAGCTGGAAGTACCTCGACCAGGTCAGGGCGAGGGTGCCGCCGGAGCTGCGCAAGGGGCCGCGCGGCGGCGGCCGTGATCGCGACAAGATGTACCAGCACGTGCTCGAATCCGAGACTTACTACGCGGCTGCCATCGGTCTTCGGCTCAAGACGCCGGACCGAAAGGCGCTCCTCGAGGTGATTCGCAACCCCAACAAGGACACCAAGTGGCCGCTGCCGTACGCGGTTCGCCGCATCGCGTGGCATTCCCTCGACCACGCGTGGGAGATGGAAGACCGCATACCCTAATCGCTCGACATGGATGAGCAGAAGGGAGGCCTGCTTGTGGTGATGGCGCACCCTGACGACGAATCGATGGGCACTGGTGGAGTGATCCTTCGCCACACGCGAGCGGGCATCGCGACGCACCTGGTCTGCGCGACATACGGCGAAAAGGGATGGATGGGCAAGCCTCCGGGCGCGAAGCCTGAGGACCTGCCCGAGATCCGGGTGAAGGAGCTCGAGGAGGCGGCGGTCGCGCTGGGTCTGGCCGGAGTCGAGCTTTGGGATTACCCCGATGGCGGCGTCAAGGACGCCGACCAGCAGGAGATCACGCAGCGCATCTGGGAAGAGGTGACGAAGTTCCGCCCGCGCGCGGTCGTCGGCTGGGGGCCGACGGGCGGGTATGGACATCCGGACCACATATCGATGGGCGCATGCACGGATGCGGCCGTTTCCGCGATGGCCGAAGGTGAGCGACCCGCGCTCTACCACATGGCAGTCGACCAGCAGGTTTCCGAGTTCTACGAGGAAGCGCAGCGCCTGACAGGATCTGCGCACGGATTCGACGTCCAGGTCGACGGTCACGTCGACGTCGTAATCGAGCTCGACGCCGACGAGGTGATGATGAAACTCCGCGCGATCGAATGCCACCGCAGTCAGCTCGAGGATTGGCGCATCGCGCTGCGTGATCATCCTCACCTGATGCAACGCGGTTATGGCCACGAGCCGTACATCGCGGTGTCATCCCGCGCGACAGGTCTGACAGCAAACGGTTTGTTGGGAGAGTTCGCGTGAGCGCTTACTCACGAGTGGTCCGCAGCATGATCGAGTACCTCGAGCCGGTCCTCGAAAACATCGGCGACGAGATGTACGCGCAGCGGGTCACGCAACCAGAGGCGTGCGACTTCCGCTTCGGCAACCCGCAGGAGATGCCGCTGCCTCAGATCCAGGAGGCGCTGGTCAAGTGGGCCGCGCCCAAGGACAAGGACTGGTTCGCCTACAAGTTCAGCGACCCGAGCGCGGTCAGGGTGGCGGTCGAGTCGCTGCGCGCGCGGGTCGGAATCGACTTCGACCCGGAGGACATCGCCATGACGACCGGAGCCTTCGGAGCGCTGGCCTCGACGCTCCGCGCGGTCATCGACCCCGGCGACGAGGTCATCTACCTCTCACCGCCCTGGTTCTTTTACGTCCCGATGATCCTCTCGCTGGGCGCGAAGCCGGTGCGCGTCGACCTCACCCCGCCGCAGTTCGAGCTCCCCGTCGACGCGATCGAATGGCACATCACACCACAGACCCGGGCGATCATCGTCAACAGCCCGCACAACCCCACCGGTCGCGTCTTCACCGAGGATGAGCTCGAGCGACTGACGCACGCTCTCGAAGCGTCCCATCGCACGATCTACCTGATCAGCGACGAGTCGTACCACCGCATTCTCTTCGACGGCCGCGAGTTCAACTCGCCTGTCAAGTTCTACGACCGCTCGTTCCTCATTTACACCTACGGCAAGACCCTCACCGCGCCCGGACAGCGCCTGGGTTACGTCGCGATGCCTCGGACCATGCCCGACCGCGAAGAGCTCAGGACCGCGCTGCTCGTGTCGCAGGCCGCGATCGGCTGGACGTATCCCAATGCCCTCATGCAGTACGCGATGCAGGACCTCGAGAAGGCAATCATCGACGTCCCCGCGATGCAGAACAGACGTGACGCGATCGTCAAGGCACTGGCCAGGATGGGTTACGAAACGGTCACTCCTGAGGGCACCTTCTACGTGATGGTCCGCTCGCCGATCGCTGACGACGTCGAATTTACAAGACGGCTTGCAGAAGAAAACGTCTTCGTGCTTCCGGGTCGCATGTTCGAATTACCAGGATGGTTCCGCATCTCGCTGACCGCAAACGACTCCATGGTCGAGCGCGCGCTCCCGGGATTCGAACGCGCCATCGAAGCATTGCGAGTAAGCAAGGCATCGTTGCCTGGCGAACTATGAACACCGCTGTAGTCAAATCGCAGCCGAACTCGGCTAACCTTTAGCGCCTGATTCCGGGGGTGCCGGGGTCGCTTATTTCCAAGTCGGGGGGTTTCCGCATGGACGTTCAGGAGGCGGTAGCAGAAGGCCAGGCCTCTGCTGAAAACGGCGAGGTCAAGAAAGACGCCCGCAAGCAGTTCTCGATGGGGCCCGGTGACATTCTCGAGGGCAAGCTGATATACGACGGTTCGATCCACGCCGACGGTCAGGTGCAGGGCGAGGTCCGCGTGACCGGCAACATCGACGTCGCATCGGGTGCGACAGTGCGGGCGTTGCTCGAAGGCGCGAACGTGACGCTCAAGGGCCAGGTCGAAGGCGCGGTCACCGCGCGCGACAAGTTGACCCTTGGCAAGAACGCGCGCGTTCAGGGCGACATCCAGGTGAAGCGGTTGCAGATCGACGATGGCGCGACGCTGAACGGCCACGTGCGGATGGGCGAATTTGAGCAGCAGGCGTCCGGCCAGTAAGGTCGCGACCCCGGTTCCGGCCCCCCCACAGGACAAGCTGGAAAGCGGTTCGAACGGTCAGCGCAACGCGGTAGCCCTCGGTCCTCGTGACCGGCTCGTGGGTCAGCTGTACATCGAGGGCGACCTGCGCGTTTCGGGAACCGTCGACGGTGCGCTCGAGGCGACCGGGGACATAGAGATCGCCGGGACCGGCAAGGTGAGCGGCGCCGTCACCGCGTACAACCGGCTGGTCGTCGGCAGCGATGCCTCGCTGATCGGCGGCGACGTACGCGTGGGGCGGCTGACCGTAGAGGATGGCGCGACCTTCACCGGTCGCGTGTCGATGGGCAAGCACCAGGCGACTGTTCCGGCCGAGCCCGAGCCAACCTCCGCGCAACCGGTTGCCGAGCCTGTCGCTGAGCAGCCGGCCGCGGCCTCCAAGAAGGCGACGACCGACGACTTCGGCACCCCCCGCGCCAGCGTCGGCTGGAGCAAGCGGCGCAAGGGCCGCTAGGAGCCAGCCCGAAGCTACTTCTTCTTGGGTTTCTTGGCGGGCAGCTTGCGCGCGTGTTCGAGCGCGCGCGTGATCAGCTCGCGCGGCGGCTTGCTCTGCCACGCGCCCGCGTAGACGACGTAGCCGCCCATCCTGTGCCCGGCCACCGGCTCGAAATCGCGCCCGCCT
>DASZJK010000106.1:0-1723 GCA_035948155.1 Candidatus Dormiibacterota bacterium | reverse complement strand
CTCCTCGACCCCGATCGCGACCGACGGACCGCCCATGCCCGTCGACATCGCCGACACTGGGACGCCGTCCACCTTGCCGGTGAACGTCCGGTACTCGCGGCTGAACGCGATCTCCTTGGCGCCATCGAGGTGCTTGGCGATGAGCGGAGTCCGAAAAGGATCGCCTGGCACGAGCACGTACTCGCCGACGTCGCCGGGCCCGAGGCCGACGTGGTACTTCTTCTCCGACTTCTCTGCGCCCTGCGCGCGGCCGGCGGCCACGGCGGGAATACTAATCCGCCCTTGTTGCGCCGTTCTTGTCCACGCGGGCCAGGACGTGCGGTGGGCGGCGGACCTCGTGGTCGACTATGCGCCACGCGGCGCGGACTCGTTCGGTCACGCGGTCGACGAGCTCATGACTACGGGCATGCACCGTGACCAGCGCATCGCCGGCGCGCACGCGCGCACCGACTGGAGCCTCGACGACGAACCCGGCCGCGTGATCGATCGTGTCCTCCTTGCGCAGGCGCCCGGCGCCCAGGTCGACCGCCGACAGGCCGATCTCGAGCGCATCGATCGACTCGACGAAACCGTCTCGGGCGGCCGCGATGGGAACCTGCACCGGCGCCACGGGCAAGCCCTGCTCGAGGTGACCTCCCTGGGCCGACAGCATCTCTTCGAACTTCGCGCGCCCGGCGCCTGACCTCAAAACCCTCTCGACATCCGTCTCGACCCCGGCCAGCTCGCACATCTCGCGCGTCACACGGAGGCAGACCTCGACCAGCTCCTCGTCGCCCTGACCGGCAAGCGCATCGAGCGCCTCCTGGACCTCGAGCGCGTTACCGACGGACCGGCCGAGCGGATTGTCCATCGCGGTCACGAGAGCCACCGTGCGCCGTCCGGCGCCCTCGCCCAGGGTCACCATCTCGCGCGCCAGCTCCTCCGCCGACGCAACGTCCGGCATGAAGGCCCCGCGGCCGAACTTGACGTCGAGGACGATGGCATCGGCGCCCGCGGCGATCTTCTTCGACATCACGCTCGAAGCGATGAGGGGGATCGATGGCACCGTCGCGGTCACGTCACGCAGCGCGTACAGCGCCTTGTCCGCGGGGACCATGCGAGGCGACTGCCCGGCGACGGCGATGCCCACGTCGCGCACCTGTTTGATGAATCTCTCCGGCGCCAGCTCGACGGTCAACCCCGGGACCGACTCCAGCTTGTCCAGGGTGCCGCCGCTGTGGGCCAGACCGCGCCCGCTCAGCTTGGGCACCTTCACGCCGCACGCCGCGGCCAGGGGAGCGGCGATGAGCGTCACCTTGTCGCCCACTCCGCCCGTCGAGTGCTTGTCGACCTTGATTCCCGGGATCGAGCTGAGGTCCAGCACCTCGCCGCTGGCGATCATCGCCTGGGTCAGGGCCAGCGTCTCCGCCGGGGTCATCCCGCGGATGCAGACCGCCATCAGCCACGCGGCCATCTGGTAGTCGGGAATGGAGCCGGTCACGAAACCGCCGATGAGGAACTGGATCTCCTGCGGCGAGTGCTCACCACCATCGCGTTTACGCCCGATGACCTCCAGCGCGTTCACGCGGCTCATTTTCGCCCCCAAAACAGTCAGAAATTGCGGGTGTACAATCCGCCCCGACCGAGCGAATCCGGGCCCAGGGCTTTGTCCGGGCCTTTCCGCTGTAAAAGGGAGAGCAACGAGGATGGGTCATAAGCGCCTTCGGGTCCTGGGTGTGGTGGC
>DASZJK010000105.1:0-7248 GCA_035948155.1 Candidatus Dormiibacterota bacterium | reverse complement strand
CTCCGGGCCACTGGTGGGCACCGTCATCGCGGTCGCTTTCCTCGGCGCGATCAGCCGCGTGACCGTCGACCTCGGTGACATGACCGTGCTCGCACAGCTGCCCACGTCCTCGGCCGGCGACCATCCCGCCGGCTCGCGCGTGCGGCTAGCGCTCCGACCCGACCCGGTCCTCGTCGATCGTCACGACTGAGCGCCGGCTGGGAGCCGGCCCGATCCTGCGGATGGGATCTCGCGCGCCCTATCGAGCTGTTGGTCATCTCTCTGGCGAACCGCATGTCGTGCGGAGCGAGATCGTCGCCGGCGATGCCACGCGCGACGGTGAGCGCATCGCGAGCATCGCGCACCTGACCGACCTCCACGTCACCGACGCGCAGTCGCCCGCCCGGTTCGAGTTCGTCAACCGCGAGGCGCACGACCCTAGGTTCCGCGAGCTGCTGACCATGCAGCGCCCGCACGAGACGCTCAACCCGCACGCCATCGCCGCGATGGTGGGCGCCATCAACGACATCGGCGGGCTGGACCTGGTCGCGATGACCGGGGACGGCATCGACAACACGCAGCACAACGAGCTGACAAACATGTGCGCGCTGCTCGAGGGCGGCACTGTCCGTCCGGATTCAGGCGAACCGGGCTATGACGGCGTGCAGCGCGTCGACTGGCCCGGCGACCTGTTCTGGAAACCTGACGGTGCGCCCGATGGCGACATGTTCCAGCGCGACCTGGGCTTTCCGCGCCGGCCGGGCCTGCTGGACGAAGCCATGAAGCCCTTCGAGTCGACCGGGTTGCGCGTCCCCTGGTTGCGCTGCTGGGGAAACCACGAGCAGGTGTGCCAGGGCGTCGGGGTCGTCACGCCGGCGCTGGCCGAGGCGATGGCCGGATCGCGCAAGCCTGTCGAGATGCCGCCCGGCGTGGACCCGGACCACGCCGTCGAAATATTCGCCGTCCATCCCGAGCGTTTCCTGACCGGCCCGTCTCGCGCCGTCCCCTCCGATCCCGAGCGGCGCTCGATAAAGCGCGGGGACCTGCTCCCTTCCTCTTATTACGTGCACGACGTCGGGGCGGTCCGATACGTGACCCTCGACACGGTCTGCGATGCGGGCGGCGCGGACGGATCGATCGACGCCGCGCAGCTGCGGTGGCTCGAGGAGCGGCTCGACGAAGTCCGCGACCGCTACGTGGTCATCCTCTCCCACCACGGATTCGACACCCTGTCGAACCCGCGCTGTGAGCGCGGGGGCGAGGAGCTGCTCCGGACGCTCCGGCGGCACCCCAACGTGGTCCTCTGGCTGAACGGCCACATCCACGCCAACCGGATCACGCCGCGCGGCAGCTTCTGGGAGGTCACGACCAGCTCGCTGGTGGACTGGCCGTGCCAGGCGCGGCTGGTCGAGCTCTACCGCACGCGCTCCGGCCACCTCGCGATCGCCTCGACCATGCTCGACCACGACGGGGGAGGCCTGGCGGGGCTGCACCGCGAGTTGGCGGGCAACGTCCGGCTGAACGGCTTCGACTCGTGGCGGCCGGGCCTGCCCGCCGACCGGAACGCCGTCCTGCTGCTTCCCGACCCCCTTTGACCGTGTTGCGCACAGCGCTACTGTTGCGTATAGTCCACGCGTGAGGGTGGTGGACACGCAAGAGCGACGATCGCTCGGCGCCCTGCTCCGCAGTCCCCGCTACGAGATCTTCCCGACCGACGACATCCTCGAGGTCGTCGCGCGCAACGTCCCGCACGAGGTCACGATCACGGTGACAGCCTCGCCCCGGCGTGGATTACCCGCCACGGTCCAGCTGGCGATCCGCCTCGCGCGGCTCGGTTACACGGCGATCCCGCACATCTCCGCCAGGCTCATCCGCGACCGCGCTGAGCTGAGCCACATCCTCGAGGCTCTCCGCTCGGCCGCGATCCACAGCATCTTCGTGATCGCGGGCGACGCCCGCGAGCCCGCGGGTGATTTCCCCGACGCCCTCTCGCTGCTCAACGCGCTGCCGCACGACCACGGCCTGACCGACATCGGCGTGACCGGTTATCCGGAAAGCCACCCGTTCATCCACGACGACGTGACCATCCAGGCGATGTGGGACAAGCGCCACTTCGCGAACTACATCGTGAGCAACATGAGCTTTGACACCGACACGGTGAAGCGTTGGGTCGAGCGTGTGCGTCGCCGCGGCGTGACGCTTCCGATCTACATCGGCATGGCAGGCGTGGCCGATCCTGCGCGGCTCCTGCGCGTGTCGACGAAGATCGGCGTTGCCGACGCCGCGCGATTCTTGCGCGGCCATCCGAGCTGGGTCGCCCGCATGTTTCGGCCAGGAGGTTACGAACCTGGAAGGTTCGTGAGCGCGCTGTGGCCGGACCTCGCGCGGCCGGAGCTGCGCATCGCCGGGCTGCACTTTTTCACGTTCAACGAGATCGGGCCGACGGAGATATGGCGGCGCGAGATGCTGTCGCGCTTCCAGTAAGGAGAGGGTGCGAATGAAGGTTGAGTTCCCCACCGACCTTGAGATCGCGCGCAAGGCGCGCCTGGAGCCGATGCCTGACATCGCTGCCAAGATGGGAATTGGTCCGCACCTGCTCGAGCCTTATGGGCATGACGTGTCGAAGATCAAGCTCGACGCGATCGAAGAGCTGAAGGGCAGGCCGAAGGCCAAGTACGTGGTCGTGTCCGCCATCACCCCGACGCCCCTCGGCGAGGGCAAGACCACCACGACCGTAGGCCTCGGCGACGCCCTGGGCCGCATCGGCAAGCGGGCGACGGTGGCCATCCGCCAGCCGTCGATGGGCCCGACGTTCGGCATCAAGGGCGGCGCAGCCGGCGGCGGCTACAGCCAGGTCGTGCCCATGGAGCGGCTGAACCTGCACCTCACGGGCGACTTTCACGCCGTGACCGCGGCGCACAACCTCCTCGCGGCCATGATCGACAACTACATCCACCACTCGCTGCGCGACTTTCCGATCGACCTTCACAGCATCACGTGGCGGAGGGTGCTCGACGTCAGCGACCGCGTGCTGCGCAATGTGGTCGTCGGGCTCGGCGCACCGGAAGACGGAGTCGTGCGCCAGACGGGCTTTGACATCACGGCCGCGTCGGAGGTGATGGCGGTCCTCGCGTTGTCGACCTCGCTGCAGGACATGAGGCATCGGCTTGGTCGCATGGTCATCGGCCTCGCCCGCGACGGCCAACCGATCACCGCCGACTTCCTGCACGCAGGCGGCGCGATGACCGTGATCATGCGCGACGCGATCAAACCGAACCTCCTCCAGACGCTGGAGAACACGCCCGTGCTTGTCCACGCCGGTCCATTCGGCAACATCGCCAACGGCGCCTCGTCGGTGCTGGCCGACCTGATCGGAATCCACGGTGGAGACTTCCTCGTCACCGAGGCAGGGTTCGGCGCCGACATGGGCGCGGAGCGCTTCTTCAACATCAAATGCCGTACCTCAGGCCTGGTGCCGGACGCGGCCGTGATCGTCGCCACGGTGCGCGCGCTGAAGGTGCACTCGGGCAAGTACCGCGTCGTGGCCGGCAGGCCGCTTCCGCCAGACCTGTTGAAGGAGAACCCCGACGATGTGCTGGCCGGCGCGTCCAACCTGCGCAAGCAGGTGGAGAACATCCAGATCCACGGCGTGACGCCGGTCGTCGCGATCAACTCATTTCCCGGCGATCACCCGTCCGAGCACAGGGCGATCCGCGAGCTTGCCGAGCACATGGGCGTGCGATGCGCGGTGATCAGCAACTTCGCCGATGGTGGCGGCGGGGCGACGGAGCTGGCCGAAACCGTGGTCGATGCCGCGAACGAGCCGAGCGTCTTCCAGCTCCTCTACCCGGACGCCGCGACGCTGCGCGAGAAGATCGAGGCCATCGCCCTGCGGATCTACGGCGCCCGTGGAGTCGAGTACGACGCGGTCGCGGCGCGTCAGCTGGACGCCTACGAGGCGAGCGGCTTCGGCCGGCTGCCCGTCTGCATCGCCAAGACGCACCTGTCGATCTCGTCCGACCCCAAGCTCAAGGGCGCGCCGACCGGCTGGGTCCTGCCTGTACGCGAGGTGCGTGCCTCGGTTGGCGCGGGCTTCATCTACCCGATCTGCGGCGAGATGCGCACCATGCCCGGCCTGCCCACCACGCCCAACGCGATGAGCATCGACATCGACGAAAACGGGGAGATAGTCGGCCTCTCCTGAAGGGCGGGAATTCCGGGCGTTTGGCGCCAAACGCACCATTTCCGCGCAGGGTTGCGTGCTTCATGGGCCAAACGCACCGAATATTGCGGCGGGGCGCTGGGTAGGAATGTAGCGTGCAAATGACATCGATCGCCGCCAAGTCGGGTGTTGGGGCCGTCGAGATCGCGGTGACCGATGGCGACCGCGCCATGCGCTTCTACCGCGAGTACGTTGGCTTGACCCCGATGCCGTCAGACGATGCGGCTATCCGCATGGGGGTGCTGGGCCGCGAACTTGTGGTCCTTCATCCGGACGCGGAGCGGCCCGTGGTGCCGAGAACGTCCGGCCTGTACCACCTCGCGATCCTCGTGCCCGACCGGCGGGAGCTGGCGCGCGTGATCGGGCGCCTGGCGAGGCTGCAGTGGGACCAGTACCCGACCGACCACGTGATGACGAAGGCCAACTACCTGTGGGATCCCGACGGGAACGGCATCGAGATCTACACCGAGTCGCCCGAAGATGGATTCATGGGCTTCGCGAACGGCACGTTCGCGGCCTGGGACAAGGACGGCAAGCCGCGGTCGGGCCGCGACCCCATAGACCTGGAGGAGCTTTTCAGCCATCTGCAGAAGGACGACCCGCTTGACGCACCGATGCCCACGGCGACGAAGATGGGCCACGTCCATCTCCATGTTGCTGACGTCAACGAGGCGCTGCGCTTCTATCACGACCTGGTGGGGTTCGACGTGATGGGCCACGTGCCAGGCGTGGGGTTCGTCTCCGCCGGCGGATACCACCATCACCTCGGGCTGAACGAGTGGGCGGGCCACGGAGCCCGGCCGGCGCCGGCTGGATCGGCGGGACTGCGGCGCTACACGGTGGAGCTGCCGACACGGCGAGACCTGGACGATGTGCTCGGCCGCCTCGAGCACGGCGAGGTCCGTCTGACCGAGGAAGCCGGCGGCTACGCGGCGACCGATCCCTCGCAGAACCGGGTCTTGTTCAAGACGGCGGACTAGCCTTCTTCCGCTCCACGGCTTCGTGGAGCAAGGTCGCCAGGTCGAAGACCTCCAGCTTCGCTCCCGTCTCGCGCACGCCGTCATCGAGCATCACGGTGCAGAAGGGGCACGCAACCGCGAGCGTCTCGGCGCCGGTGGCAGCCGCCTCGCGCACTCGCTCCTGATTGATCGGGCGCCCCCGCTTTTCCTCCATCCACATCCTGGCGCCGCCGGCCCCGCAGCAGAAGGTCCGCTCACGGTTGCGCGGCATCTCGACCGCGCGCCCTACGGCCGCCACCAGCTCGCGCGGCTGCGACCGCACGTCGTTGTGGCGCGCGAGGTAGCACGAGTCGTGGTAGGTGATGGTGCGATCGCTTGCAGCAGGCGACAGCTTGCCGTCGCGCACCAGCCCGGCCAGGAACTCGGTGTGATGCACGACCTCGTAGCGTCCGCCGAAATCCGCGTACTCGTTGCCGAGCGTGTTGAAACAGTGCGGGCAGGTGGTGATGATCTTCTTCACGGCGGCGTCGTTGAGCGTCGCGACGTTCTCGACCGCCAACCGCTGGAACGTGTACTCGTCGCCCATCCGCCGCGCTGGATCGCCGGTGCAGGACTCGCGCGGGCCGAGGATCGCGAAATCGATGCCCGCCGACTGCAGCAGCCTGGCCGTCGAGATCGCGGCTTTGCGCGCTCGCTCGTCAAAGGCAGGCGCGCAGCCGACCCAGAACAGCACGTCGGGAGCAGGCTCGCCCGGCTGCAGCACACGCACTCCCAGGCCTTCCGCCCACTGCACGCGATCGGACTGCGGCTTTCCCCACGGGTTTGACGAACGGTCGACGTCGCGCAGCATCGTCCCGGCTTCCTCGGGAAAGCGAGATTCGACCATCACTAGATTGCGGCGCAAATCCACGATGTGGTCGATGTGCTCGATCCCGACCGGGCACTCGCGCACGCACGCTCCGCACGTGACGCAGTCCCACACGACGTCGTCGATGACCGCGCTGGGCACGATGGGCGCCGTCGCCTGCGCCATCAGGTGGTCGCGCTCGGCCATGATCAGCAGCTTGGGCGACAGCGCCTTGCCCGTGTTGTAGGCCGGGCAGACGTCCTGGCACCGCCCGCACTCGGTGCAGGACATTGTGTCGAGCATCTGCTTCCAGGTCAGGTCGGTGGCCCGCGCGGACCCGAAGCGAACGTCGGCCTCGGGCTTCTGGAAGTCGACCGGCTCGAGCCGTCCACGCGACCGCGTCCGGCCGAAGTAGACATTGAAGGCCGCGACCAGGATGTGCAGGTGCTTGGAGTACGGGAGGTAGACGAGGAACGAAAGGATGATCAGGACGTGCGCCCACACCGCGGTCCGCTCCAGCCACGGCGCGGCAGGCGCGACCACGTGCGACAGCGCGTTGGAGATGAGCGCCCAATCCGCGGGGTAGTCGTTCAGACCCAGCGCAATCTGCGACGAGTGCCAGAGGAACAGCGTGACGGCGATGCCCGCGATCAACCCGAGGATCAGGTCTGCCTCGGCGCGATGGCTGCCCGCAAAGCGCGCCGGGCGCTGCACCTTGCGGATGACGAACGCGGTGATCACCCCGAGCAGCACGAGCAGGGCGAAGACGTCGACCAGGAGCGCGTACCAACCCTGAGCGCCAAGCCAGGGGAGCGTCGAGTGGGGATCGACCGCCCCGATCATCGCGATCACGATCGTCGGGAACAGCACCAGGAATCCCCAGAAGATGGCCGCGTGCATCAGCCCCGGCAGCCAGCGCTGGAGCAGCTTGCGCTGGCCGAGGACGTCGGTCGCCTCCAACCGCACGCGAGCGGGCACGTCGTTGAATCGGCCGGCCGGCTTGCCGGAGCGCAGGAGCTTGAAGAGGAACCACGCGCGCCGCGCAAACAGCGCGACCGCTACGGCAAGCGCCAGGAGTAGGGCGGCTAGCGCCGTGTGCGGATCTCCGCGGAGATCGCGGGCACGATCTCCTTCAGGTCACCGGTGACCGTGTAGTCGGCGTTCATCATCAGCGGCGCCTGGGGGTCGGAGTTGATCGCGAGGATCCGCTTTGCGCCCTTCAGGCCCGCCATGTGCTGCGT
>DASZJK010000104.1:0-3090 GCA_035948155.1 Candidatus Dormiibacterota bacterium | reverse complement strand
GGAAGATGCCCGGCTTGCGCCGAGAACGTGCGCTCCAGCCGATCGGTGAGCGGAATGCTTCTGAAAGCGCCCTCGCGCCCGTCGGTGCCCTGCAGCCTGAAGGCACGTGGAAGCTCGAGCAGCGCCAGTGGGTTGCCCAGCGCCTCGTCCAGGATCAGGCGCCGGGTCTGAACGTCAAGGTCTGGCGCGATTGATGCCAGCAAATCCGCCGACGCCGCGTCGCTCAGAGGTTCGACAACGATCTCAGGCAGCTGCTGGGATCGCAGGGGGGCCTGGAAAGTCTCCCGCAGGCCGGCGATGAGGAGGATCTGGGTCGACTCGAGCCGGCGAGCGACAAAGCTCAGGACGGAGGAGGTCGCACCGTCCAGCCATTGAAAATCGTCCGCAACCACGACCAGGGGCCTTTCGTCGGCGACCTCACCCATCAGGCTCAGCGTGGCAAGGCCGACAAGAAACACTTCCGGCGGCGCTCCCGCTCGCATTCCGAGCGCGGTGAGCAGCGCATTTTTCTGTGGCGCGGGAAGCGCGCCGGCCGACGGAAGGACCGGCTGCAGGAGCTGGTGCAGCCCGGCGTATGGAAGGTCAGCCTCGCTTTGAAGACCGGTGATCGCAAGCACCTTGTAGCCGCGGCTGCGGGCTTCGGTGGCGGCGACGTTCAAAAGGGACGTCTTGCCGACGCCGGGTGCTCCCGTGACGAACAGCGCGCCGCCGTGCTCCGCCGCCTCGGCGAGAGCCCTGTCGAGCTGAGCCAGCTCAGCATCCCGGCCGACCAGCCTGGAAGCGCTCATCCCGGGCTGATTCTGCCCTAGCGGCATGTTTAGGAAACACCCCGGGCACCTAAGTCATTTCGGCGCTACCCCTAAGTCATCGGGCCGGCCTCGGACGGGCAAAAGCAGTCGCGCACCAGAAGCGGGGCCATGGCCGGCTTTCCTAACTTGCTGGATGTGAGCTCGTCCAATTCGCCCCTGACACAGCGAAGGAGGTCTATCTACCCATGGCAACTCAGGTTGTTGCGCCCAAGGTTGTGATTCGCGAACAGGTTGGCGACCATCTGCTCACGCCGAAGAACTCGGCGCTGGTCGTGATCGACTACCAGGCGAGCCAGCTCGCGGGCGTGCGGTCGATGGACCGTGATCTGCTCCTCAAGAACGTCGTCTCGACGGCGAAGGTCGCAAAGGTGTTCGGCGTCCCGATCGTGCACTCGACCGTCAACGTGAAAACGGGCCGCGGCAAGCCCACGCTCCCGCCGCTGGCTGAGCTCCTTGCCGATAATCCGCCCATCGACCGAACCACGACCAACGCATGGGAAGACCCTGACTTTCTAAATGCGGTGCGCGCGACCGGCCGGCGAAAGCTCATCTTCTGCGCCCTCTGGACCGAGATCTGCATGGCGTTTCCCGCGCTCGATGCCATGCGGGAGGGCTACGAGGTTTACCCGGTGGTTGACGCGATCGGCGGCACGTCCGTCGAGGCCCATCGCGCCGGCCTGGAGCGGGTGGTCCAGGCGGGGGCCAAGCCGACAAGCTGGGTGGCGCTCGCGGTGGAGCTGCAGCGCGACTGGGCGCGCCTGGAAACGGTGCAAGAAATCGTCCAGATCGTTCTCACCGAACGACTCCTCAAGGAGGAATGAAGCCAAGAGGGCCTGATGGTGGGGGTCGGCTCGGCGCCGCTCGCAAGCGGCGCCGGCGAGACCCTGCGGATGTGCGTTATCTAGGCGAGGAAGCGACGGCTTCCTTTTGCTTGGTCGTCTGAGCGGCCGTTTCGATCAGCTCGACCACCTCGTCCGGGTGCGAGACCATCGGAAGGTGGCTCGAGTTGACCTCGACGATGGTGGCGCCCATGCGCTTGGCGAAAAGCCGCTGCGCGTCCGGCGGAATCGCCTGGTCACTCTGGGTAACCAGGTACCACGAGGGAAACGACTTCCAGGCCGGCTCGCCCATCACCTCGGCGAATGCGCTGCCGGCTATTGGCTGCTGCACTGCAGACATCACCGTGGCCTTGACACGATCGACGTCGCTCGCAAAGTAATTGACGAAGTCGTCCTGGGGAAGCCACCCGTAGCCCTGCTTGTCCAGGTTCAGATGTGCGATCGCCGGGGCCGGCGGTCCCTGCGCCAAGAGTGCGCCTAACGTTTCACCCTGGTCGAGGCCGAAGGCCGCGACGTAAACAAGTCCTGCGACATTGGGTGCGTCGTTGCCTAGCGCCGTGATGATCTGCCCGCCGTATGAGTGTCCGGCCACGATGGTCGGGCCGTCCTGCCGCTGGAGCACCTCGCGAAGCCGGGCAACGTCATCCGAAAGTTTCGAAACCCCGAACTGGGGCGCTGTAACGACAAACCCTTTCTTCTGGAGGCGCTCGATGACCGCGCTCCAGCTCGAGCCGTCCGCCCAGGCTCCGTGAACGAGAACAACATTCGGTGATCCGCTCATTTCAAACTCCTCCAATTGATTGCTCGCGTTCGGTACTGCAGTAAACAGAACGGTCTGTATAATCCCGGCCCGGACAGATCCATTCCGTTGCGATGAGTTTTCGCGTCGTCGGGGGTCTCATTCGGTGAACCCGTTAGCGACCAATGCGATCATGAATTCGATCGGACCTAAGGGAGATGACATGAGCGAACACAGGATCGGAACCCGCGAGGAATGGCAGGTGGCCCGGGACGAGCTCGCGAAGCTCGAGGCCGAGCAGGCGAAGCTAAACGAGGAGATCACGAGAACGCGTCGCGATCTGCCTTGGGTCCGGGTCGAGAAGGAGTACGAGTTCGACACCGAGGACGGCAAGAAGACCCTTGTCGAGCTCTTCGACGGACGCTCGCAGCTGCTCGCCTACAACATCATGTTTGGCCCCGACTACACAATCGGCGCCTGCCCTGGCTGCACCAGCCTGGCCGACGGGCTCGACGGCTCCCTCGTTCACCTGAGCCACCGCGACGTGTCGCTGGTCTGTTTTTCTCGGGCGCCGGTGGAGCGGTTGACGGCCTACAAGCAGCGGATGGGCTGGCAGTTCCCCTACGTCAGCACCTTCAACAGCGACTTCGCGTTCGACTTCGGTCTCGCGCTGACCGACGAGCAGGCGCAGCAGATCCCCGAG
>DASZJK010000103.1:0-10380 GCA_035948155.1 Candidatus Dormiibacterota bacterium | reverse complement strand
AGCGTGCCGGAAGCCAACCGGCTCGGGCGCGAGGGCCAGGGGTTCGCCATCGCGATGCGCGCCCTCGATTCGGGCCGGATCGGTATCTCGGGGCAGGCTCTCGGCATCGCCCAGGCGGGCGTCGACGAGGCGCGCGACCTGATGCGCGAAAAAGGACATGAGCAATCAAAAGGCGACGAAGACGTCCTGGACCCGCTTGCGGGCCAGGGCGACGATTTCTCGCTCGCCGACATGGCGACGCGTGTGCGCTCCGCGCGCCTTCTGGCCTACAACGCGGCCTGGCGGTGCGCCCGGGGACTGGCTTTCACCCGCGAAGCATCGATGGCCAAGCTGCACTCGACCGACACCGCCATGCAGGTGTCGCTCGACGCGCTGCAGATCGCAGGCGAAGAAGGAGCGCGCGCGGGAAGCCCGTTCGAGAGACACGTGCGCGACGCGAAAGCCCTGCAGATCTACGAGGGTACGAATCAAGTTCAACGGTTCGTGATCGCGCGCGAGCTGCTTCGAACCTGATAATCAGGTCGGATGGACTTCGATCTCAGCCCTGAGCAGGTGGCCATTCGCGACACGATCCGTGAGCTCGTGCAGGATCGTGTCGCGCCTCGCGCCGCGGAGATCGACCAGACCGGCGAATACCCCGAGGACATCGAGAAGCTGTTTGCGGACAACGGAATTCTCGGCATCCCCTTCCCCGAGGAATACGGCGGCATCTCCGGCTCGAGCGTCACGATCTGCATGGGGATCGAGGAGATCGCCAAGGCCTGCGCGAGCTCTTCGTTGATCCTCGCGGTGCAGGCCCTCGGCTCCTACCCGATCCTCGTCGCGGGCACCGAGGACCAGAAGAAGCGAATGTGTCCGCCGCTCGCCTCCGGCGAGAAGGTCGCGGCGTACGCACTGTCGGAGCCGGGCAGCGGATCCGACGCGGCGGCGATGAAGACGCGTGCGCGCAAGGTCGGTAGCGACTACGTGATCAGCGGCACCAAGCAGTTCATCACGCAGGGCAGCGTGGCGGGCACGCTGGTCGTCTTCGCGCAGACCGATGGCGGGAGCGATCACCGCAGCATCTCGGCGTTCGTGCTCGAGCGCGAGACGAGTCCATGGAAGGTCGAGAAGCTGGAGCACAAACTGGGCATCCGCGGATCGCCGACCGCGCAGATCGTCCTCGAGGACGTGAGGGTACCCGCGGCGAACCGCCTGGGTGAGGAGGGGGCGGGATTCAAGATCGCCCTCGCCGTGCTCGATCGCTCGCGGCCTGGGATCGGCGCGCAGGCCCTCGGCATCGCTGAGGGAGCGTTCGCCTACGCAATGAACTACGTCAAGGAGCGCGAGCAGTTCGGGCAGCCGATCGCCAGCTTCCAGGGGATCCAGTTCATGCTGGCGGACATCGCGACCCAGATTGAAGCTGCGCGGCACCTCGTGTTCCAGGCCGCGACCAAGGTCGACACGCGATCGCCGGACCTCACCAAGGTTGCCGCGATGGCGAAGCTGTTCGCGTCCGACATGGCGATGAGGGTGACGACGGACTGCGTCCAGCTCCTCGGCGGTTATGGCTACATCTCCGACTACCCAGTTGAGAGAATGATGCGTGACGCGAAGATCACGCAGATCTACGAAGGGACCAACCAGATTCAGCGGGTCGTGATCGCACGCGCATTGCTCCGTTGACTCAACTGGGTAGGCGCTCGTCCGGCTGGGGCCCCCGCGCCGCAGGCGTGGGGGCGGTGATGCGAGACGCGAAGATCACCCAGATCTACGAGGGCACGAACCAGATCCAGCGGGTTGTGATAGCCCGGGCGCTGCTGCGTTGACTCCAGAGCCGCAGAGGCCGGCCCCGCCACCACCACCCCCGCCTCCTCCGCCGCCGCCGGTGCCGCCGCACGCGATCGCCCCTTACTATCAGCGGCCGATGTATGCGGCGCCGCCCGCTGCGGCCGCGCGCAGCGAGGCCCGGACGATCCTTTCGCTGTTGCTGGCCATCCTTGGATTGCTCCTCGCGATGACGGGCAGTTTGCTCGCGCTGGTTGCGTTCTTCACCGTGAATGGCGACCTGCTCAACGCGCTGCTGCTCGGTTTGCCCGCGATGATCACGGGCGTGGTCGCGTACTTCCTGGGCAAGTCCGCGATCGCGCGGATCGCTGAGTCGTCGGCGACGCTTGGCGGGCGGCCCACGGCGGTCGCGGGTTGGGTCATCGGCGCGGTGACCACCGCGGTAGGAGCGACGGTGACCCTCGTCTGGATCATCCTTTTCCTGGTCGCGAACTTCGGTCCGCCGCCCACGTAGGCCCCGCTATGGACCGGATCGGCGACGCCTTCGTCTGGCCCTTCCGAGACCCGGATTGGCTCGGCAAGATCGCGATCATGGGGCTGATCCTCCTGATCCCGATCGTCGGCGGGATCAACGGGCTGGGATGGATGCTCGCGACGCTGGACCGGCTGCGGGCGGGAGAGCAAAAGCTGCCGCCCGCCAACTTCGACTACCTCGGCAAGGGGGTTCAGCTCTTTCTGGTCTATCTGGTTTACTACCTGGCGCTCGCCGTGCTCGCTCTGCTTTTCTACACGCCGGCGATCCTCATCCTCTCGTTCCAGGGCAACCACAACGCGAACCCTTTTCTCGTTGGCGTGGGCATCGCGCTGCTGCTGCTGACCCTCAGCGTCGTCACGTTCGGCGCGCTGGCGCTCACGTTCGCGATGCCGGCCATCGTCCTGGCGGTCGACCGTGGCGGATTCGCGGCGGGCCTGAACGTCGGCCAGATCGTCACCCGCATGCGCGCATCACTTATCAGCACGTTGATCGCTGGCCTTATGCTGATCGCCGCCGGGCTGGTCGGTCAGCTCGGGAGCGTCGTGTGTTTCATCGGTGTCGTATTCACTAGCGCGTACGCGCTGGCGATGCAGGCCTGGATCATCCGTAGTTACGAGGAGGACTAGATGTCGGACGTGCCGCCGCCGCCCCCGGGCGGCAACGAGCCATCCCCACCTCCTCCGCCGTCACCGCCGCCGGGCGGGGGCTACACGCCACCGCCACCGCCTCCTCCACCGTATGGGGGTAGCCCGCCACCGCCTCCCCCGCCTGGCGGGGGCTATGCACCGCCTCCCGCTCCTCCGGGTGGTGGATTCGTGCCACCCCAACCTCCGGGCGGCGGTTACGTGCCGCCACCTGCCGCGGGTTACGCGCCGGCCGGCTACGGCTACGCGTCGCAGCGCACGGACGGCCTCGCGATCGCCTCGCTCGTCATCGGCATCGCCTCGATCGTTTGCTCGATCGGTTGTCTCGGCATCATCCTCGGACCGACCGCCGCGATCATGGGATTCATCTCGCGGCAGCGGATCTCGACGAGCGGCGGCGCGATGGGCGGCGGCACGCTGGCGATCGTGGGACTGGTGCTCGGGATCGTCGGGTTCGTCGCGAGCGTGGGATGGTTTTTCTTCGTGATCGTTTCCGGAGTGTTCAACAACAGCACGGCCACTCCGACTCCGTAACCCTAAATTCCCAGGCTACGTTGTTAAAATCCCGGTGCTCATGTCCCGGCCGCGGCCGAAACGGGCCAGGCGATCCCGCTACAGCGTCTCCTACCGCCTGACGCGATCTTTTCCGGCGGCGATCGTTGTCGCCCTGCTTCTGATGGTGGTCGTCGGCGCGACGTTCACGTACAAGCGCCTCGACGATTTTGTCAGCACGACCACCGGCCATCACATCAACCCCATCGGCGAGGTGGTGCAGGCCGTCGCACCTCAGCCCGGCACGATCGCTTACAAGCTGCAGCACGGACAGCAGGTCAACGTGCTGCTGCTCGGCATGGGTGGGTACGAGAACGACGCGCCGTTTCTCACCGACTCGATCATGGCGGTCTCGATCGACCCGACAAGCAATCGCGTGATGATGGCCTCGATCCCGCGCGACCTCGTCGTGCACATGAACCTCCAGAGCAATCCGCAGCGCATCTGGACCCAGAAGATCAATGCCGCGTACGAGGTCCCGTACACCAACATCATCTGCTGCGTCGCGTCGCAGTACACAGGTCCCAACGGCGGCGGTTACGCGGCGGAGCACGAGGTCAGCAAGATCACTGGCCTCACCTTCGATCGGTACATCGCGATCGACTTCGTCGCATTCCGCGACATGGTCAACGCGCTCGGTGGCGTCGACGTCTGCCTGAGCACCAACCTCGACGACCTCGAGTATCCGAACTACAACAACGGCTACATGCCGATCCACTTCAAGGCCGGATGCCAGCACCTCAACGGAGAGCAGGCCCTCGAGATCGCGCGCTCGCGGCACGCCGTCCAGCCGGAGCAGTCATCCGACTTCGGGCGCGCTCGCCGGCAGCAGGACATCATGGAGGCGATCAAGAAAAAGGCGACCACGGTCAACGGATTCGCCAAAGCGCCAGCCCTGCTGAGCGCGCTGCAGAACAACATCCGCACCGACATGTCGCTGACCGACATGAAGGCGGTCTACGACTGGGGCAAGAACCTTCCCGACAGCTCGATCGTCCGCGTCGCGCTCACCGCTCCGAGCGGGGCGGCGCAGGGCAACCTGCTCGACTCGTACGACTGCGGGCTTGGTCCGTACACGTCACAGCTGTGCGCCGACGACCAGAGCTACAACATGATTCACCGCTACCTGGCGTCGGTCTTGATCGACCCGAAGACGCTGGCGGAGAAAGCCCCGGTGCAGATCGTCAACGGGTCCAACAACTTCCCGGGTCTCGATCAACGGGTCACGACGATGTTCGATCCAACAGGCCTGGCGCTCAACGACCCGGTGGGGCACCGGCCGACCCCGCAGACACAGATCCTCGACTACTCCGGCGGCAAGTTCCCGCTTACCACGAAGTACCTCCAGGACTTCTTCGGCGCTCCAGTCGTCAGCGCGACGCCCTCGAATCCGGCGCCCGCCGCGGGTCAGCAGACCTACGGCCTCGTCGTGGTTATCGGCCACGACTTCGCCCTACATTGGTTGGGCGAATAACCACAAGCTCCTAGACAGCTTTCGGGCTGGCGACGTCCGCGCCCTGGCGCGTGCGATCAGCCTGGTCGAACGCCGTGATCCGGCCCTCCGTCAGCTGGAGGACGCCCTGCGGGAGGACGCGCGCACGCCCGGCGTTGCAGGGTTCACGGGCGCCCCTGGCACGGGAAAGTCGACGCTGGTCGATGCGGTCGTGGCGCTGCTGCGGAAGCAGGAGCAGTCGGTCGCGGTGCTCGCCACCGACCCCAACTCCCCGTTCACCGGGGGGGCGATCCTTGGCGACCGGATCCGCATGCAGCGGCATGCACTTGACCCGAAGGTCTTCATCCGCAGCATGGGGGCCCGGGGCCACCTCGGCGGGCTGTCGCTAGCGACGCGCGAGGCCATCCGGCTGATCGGCGCCTTCGGCTTCGACCAGGTGATCCTCGAGACGGTCGGCGTCGGCCAGTCGGAGCTCGAGGTGGCGGCGGTGGCGGATACCACTGTCGTCGTGCTCACCCCGAACCTTGGCGACAGCGTGCAGATGATCAAGGCGGGCATCCTCGAGATCGCGGATGTCTTCGTGGTCAACAAAGCCGACATCGAGGGCCACGTTCGGGTCGTGGCCGAGCTGCGGACGATGCTGAGCCTTGCCCCGAGGACGGGCTGGCGACCGCCGATCGTCCCGACCGTCGCGACCAAGGGCCAGGGCGTCGAACAGCTATGGGAGGCCGTCCTGGCGCACCGCAAGCACCTCGTGTCGAGCGGCCGAGCCGGCGAGCTTGCAGCCCGGCGGCTGCGCGACGAGACCGCGGAGGTGGCGGCCGAGCTGGCCCGCGAGCGAGCCCTGCGAGCGCTCGAGGCAGACGCCTCGCTCCTGGATCGGCTGCTCAGCGAGGGCACGCCGTACCGTACGGCCGAGGAGATCCTGGGACTTCGATCCGATAATGAGTTGAGTTGAAAGTTCGAGCCCGCGACGCGAAAGAGGTGTGGCGCGACGAGTTCGAGGCGAGTCCGAGGCGAGAGGACGGCCTCGAGACCTCGACGATCTCGGGCATCCCGCTCAAGCCGCTCTACACCTCGGACGACCTGTCTGGGCGCCCGGAGGAGCTTCCGGGCCAGTTCCCCTACACGCGCGGCATTCATCCGGGCGGCTACCGCGGCCGGCTCTGGACCATGCGCCAGTTCTCCGGTTTCGCGACCGCCGAGGAGACCAACAGACGCTACAAGTACCTGCTCGCCAACGGGCAGACCGGACTTTCTGTGGCCTTCGACATGCCGACCTTGATGGGCCAGGACTCCGACGCACCGACGAGCCGGGGCGAGGTCGGGCACTGCGGCGTAGCGATCGACTCCCTGGCCGATATGGAGACGCTGTTCGACGGCATCCCGCTCAGCGAAATCACGACCTCGATGACGATCAACTCGCCCGCCGCGATCCTCCTGTGCATGTACATCGCCGTCGCCGAGAAGCAAGGTGTGCACGCATCGAAGCTCGAAGGCACCCTGCAGAACGACATCCTCAAGGAGTTCATCGCGCAGAAGGAGTTCATCTTTCCGCCCGGGCCGTCGATGCGCCTGGTGGTCGACTCGATCGAGTACTGTGCCAAAGAGGTTCCGAAGTGGAACACGATCTCCATCTCCGGCTACCACATCCGTGAGGCCGGATCGACGGCCGCGCAGGAGCTGGCGTTCACCCTGGCCGATGGCATGGCCTACGTCGACGCCTGCATCGAGCGCGGTATGCACATCGACGACTTCGCATCGCGGCTGTCGTTCTTCTTCGACGCCCACATCGATTTCTTCGAAGAGATCGCCAAATTCCGCGCGGCGCGCAGGATCTGGGCGCGCTGGATGCGCGAGCGCTACGGGGCGCAGCAGGAGCGGTCCTGGAAGCTCCGCTTCCACACGCAGACGGCGGGCGTGTCGCTGACGGCGCAGCAGCCTGAGCTGAACATCGCGCGCACGGCGATCGAGGCACTCGCGGCGGTGCTCGGCGGCACGCAGTCGCTTCACACGAACGCGATGGATGAGGTGCTTGCGCTGCCGACAGACAGCTCCGCCCGCATCGCGCTGCGCACGCAGCAGCTGCTTGCGTTCGAGACGGGCGTCGCCAACACCATCGACCCGCTCGGTGGCAGCTACTTCATGGAGGCGCTCACAGACGAGATCGAGCGCCAGGCCGAGTCGTACTTCAAGCGCATCGAGGAGATCGGTGGCGTGATCCCTGCGATCGAGGCCGGGTTCTTCCAGAAGGAGATCGCGGACGCGGCCTTCCGCTACCAGCAGGAGCTGGAGCTGAAGCGCCGGATCGTGGTCGGCGTCAACGAGTTCACCGTCGACGAGGAGGAGCCGATCGAGATCCTTCGCATCGACCCCCGTCTCGAGGGCGAGCAGGTCGCACGCGTAAAAGACGTCCGCCGCAATCGCGACCAGGCGAAGTTCACCAACGCTCTGAACGACCTGCGCAAGGCCGCTGCTGGCACCGACAACCTGATGCCCTACATCCTGGATGCTGTGCGCGCGTACGCGACCGAGGGCGAGATCATGCACACGCTCATAGAGGTGTTCGGCACCTACACCGAAACGGCTGTGGTGTGAGCCCTACCGCCACAAAGCCGGTCCGCATCGTGGTCGCAAAGGTCGGGCTCGACGGCCACGACCGGGGGATCAAGGTCGTCGCGCGCGCCCTGCGCGACGCGGGCTACGAGGTCATCTACACGGGACTACGGCAGACTCCGGAGATGGTCGTCGACGCTGCCCTGCAGGAGGACGCGCAGGTTATCGGGCTGTCGATTCACTCGGGCGCGCACATGACGCTGTTCCCGGCGGTGGTCGACGAGCTCAAGCGCCGCAACGCGACCGACATCGTGGTCTTCGGCGGCGGCATCATCCCCGACGACGACATCGCCGCATTGAAGAAGCGCGGCGTCGCGGAGATCTTCACGCCAGGCACGCCGCTGCAACACATCGTCGAGTGGCTGCGCAACCGATTTCCAGAGGGCGCCAGGACCGCTTAGTCGCAGCCGCACTTTCCCGGATCGTCCGGACCATCCGATGTTCTGCTGGTCGAAAAGTTCGGTTGGTCCGGACTATCGGTTAGCTCGTCGTGACGATCGTCCCGGCCGCCTTGTCGTGCCAGGCCTGGCGCATCGGGTCCCACAGCTGCCATAGCCAGCCGATCGCGCCGATGATGCAGATCGTGAAGCCGACCTCGAGGTTCCAGATGAAGCCGCGGAGGATCGCTTTGCCGACGGTCGGGTACTGGCCGGTCTGGATGTCCCTGACCTTGAACCCGAACACCATCATCCCGATCGTCTGCCCGCGCTGGCTCAGGAAGTAGCCGAAGTAGCCGAGGTCGATGGCCAGGTTGACCAGGCCGGCAACGCCCTGGGCTTTCTGGAGGACGGCATCGATGATTCCATTGATGACGAGGAGGATCACGACGTCGATCAGTCCGCCGACGATGCGGAGGCCTGGGCTTGCGAGGTTGCTCGGTACGGCCATCGCACCGCCACCGGCGGGCAGGGGCTGGGGTCCTGGAGGCGGCGGGGGCATCGAACCGGGAGGTGGAGGTGGTGGGGGGTTTTGCATGCTTCGCGTATCATATTCGGGCCTCCCCAAACTGAGGAGCCAACATGCAAATCAAAGCTTCCGCTCGCCAACCCATGGGTAAGCGCTCGCGCCGCCTGCTGCGCGAGGGCAAGCTGCCCGCGATCGTCTACGGCCACAACACCGAGGCGACGCCGATCACGCTGGACAAGCTCGAGTTCCAGAAGGTGTTTTTGAAGTCGGGCCGGACGCACCTCGTCGACCTGGCCATCGACGGCCGCACCGAGAAGGTGCTGGTCCGCGAGATCCAGACTCATCCGCGCCGTCTCGGGCCGATCCACGTCGACTTCTACCAGGTCAACCTGCAGGAGAAGATCGAGGTCGACGTCCCGGTGCACCTCATCGGCGAGTCCGCTGCGGTGAAGCGCGGCGACGGCGACATCCTCCAACCGCTGCACACTGTGCGTGTCGAGTGCCTGCCCTCGGACATCCCCGGGGCCTTCGAGATCGACATCACGCCGCTCGAGGAGATCGACATGGAGTTGCGCGTGTCGGACCTCAAGGTGCCCCAGGGCGTGACGGTGCTCGACGAGCCGGAGCAGCTCGTCGTCAAGATCGTGCCGAAGCGTGAGTTGAAGGTCGAGGAAGAGGTCCCGGCCGCCGAGGCCGCGGTTCCGGCTGAGGGCGAAGCCGCGGCTGAGGGCGAGGCCGCCGCCGGCGAGGAAGCCGCCGAGTCCGAAGAATGATCGCGGCCGCGCAAAGCGGCTTCGATCTCAACCGGGACGTCTTCAGCAACCAGCCCGTGCGCGACGCGCTTTTCGTCGTCGTCGGCCTTCTCGTTTTCGTCGCGTTTCTGCTCGCGGCGCGCTTCGCCGCCCACATCGCGGGCGAGCAGCTGCGCAAGCGCCAGGTCCGCGCCGACATGGTCGTCGTCGGCCGGCGGGTCGTCACCGCGCTCGTCATCCTCGTTGGCGTCTTCGCCGCGCTTGGGTTTGCGGTCGAGAACGCGAACGTCCCGCTGTTTGGCCTTCTTGTCGCCACGATCATCGCGGCGTTGGGGGTGCAGGACCTCCTGCGCGATTACGTTTCCGGCTACTACGTCCTGTGGGAGCGCCACATGCGCGTCGGCGACCACATCTCGTTCGACGGCCACGCCGGAGTCATCACCGAGGTTCGTCTTCGGGTCACGATCCTGAAAGCCGATGACGGCGACGTGATCATCGTGCCCAACTCGGAGCTCTTCACGAAATCGGTGACCATCCACGGGGTGACGCCGAAAGAGGAAGAGGCTAGGAAAGGGCCCCCAGCGTAATCCGCCACAGGGCTTCGAGCTGCTCGCCCTCGAGGTCGGTCTCCTCGGCGATCAGCTCGCGCATCATCTTCGACGCGCTATCGACGTGGAACGCGTTCGCGACCTGCGTGGCGAGTGAGCGCAGATGATAGGTGTGGTCGGGTTTGCCCGACCCGTCGTCGAGGCCGGCCTTCACCTGGTCGAGCTGCACGAACTCTGACCAGCGTTTGACCTCGGCGGCGCCGGTCTCAGGCGCGTCCGAGAGATGGAGGCAGTTCAGCCCTCCGTAGATTCCGTAGCGCTCGCGCAGCGAACCCGGACGGGATTTCGCGATCTGCGTCTCGCCCAGGTCGTAGCGCATCAGGCCGAGCGCTTGAGGGTCGGCGGTGATCCGGCCGACCACGACCGGAAGCGCGGTCATGAAGTCGACCAGCCACGGAAAGAAAGGGCGACCTTGCAAGAAGTCGTAGTGGTCCTCGATCAGCTGCGCCGAGGGCTGGAACCACTCCAGCGACTCGATGCGCCAGTCCCGCTCGGACGACAGCCAGCCCCAGATGCCCGCTCGTGCGGCGAGGCGGTAGGCGGAGTC
>DASZJK010000102.1:0-5191 GCA_035948155.1 Candidatus Dormiibacterota bacterium | reverse complement strand
CCTGAGGGGCCGGCCTCCATACGTCTGCACCGCCGACGCGACGGCACGGTCGACGTCGAGGCATGGGGCTCGGGCTCGGAATGGGCGGTGCTGCACGCGCCCGAGTGGTGCGGCGAGCGGGACGACGATAGTGGTTTTGTCCCGGCCCATCCGTTGATCGCGCAGCTCCACCGCGAGATCCGTGGTGTCCGGATTCCTCGCACGAACGCTGTGTTCGAGGCTCTTGTGCCGACTGTGATCCTCCAACAGGTGACCACCGTCGAGGCCCGCGACTCGTACCACCACCTCGTCAACGCACTAGGCGAAACCGCGCCCGGGCCCGTGGCTTTGAAGATCCCGCCGTCGCCTGCGGTGCTCGCGCGCACCCCGTACTGGCAATTCCATCGATTCGGCATCGAGCGCCGGCGGGCCGACGTCATCATTCGCGCCGCGCGAAGTGTCAAGCGGGTCGAGGAGACATCGCACATGGACGTCGCGTCCGCGTACCGGCGTTTGCTCGCGTTTCCCGGCGTGGGACCGTGGACGGCCGCGAAGGTTGCGATGGTCGCGCTCGGGGATGCCGACGCGGTGCCCACAGGCGACTACCACCTGCCGCACTCGATCGGCTACGCGCTGGAAGGGACGGTCCGCTCCACGGACGAGCGCATGCTCGAGCTCCTGGAGCCCTACCGCGGCCACCGCGCGCGCGTGGTACGCCTGATCACCGCCGCCGGAATCGGCGCGCCCCGGTTCGGACCGAAGAAACCGCTGCGCAACCTGCGCGCGATCTAGGCGTCGAGGGTCGAGAGAACCTCCTCCGCCAGGTCCATCAGCTCGCGCATGCCGTCGGCGTCGAAGATCAGCCGCGCTCCGGCGGCGCGGTACAGCTCGGGCAGCGGCCTCGTCGCGCCGAGCGCGAGGGCCTCGCGGTACTTGCGCACCGCCTCGCCGCGGTCCCGCAGGCTGTTCCTCCAGACCTGGAGCGCGCCGAGCTGTGCGATCCCGTACTCGATGTAATAGAACGGATACTCGAAGAAGTGCGGCTGGAAATACCAGCGAGCGATGCGCTCGCGGTCGAGCCCGCTCCAGTCGACTGTGTCGCCCTCGAATCGCCGGCGGAGCTCGAGCCACTTCTGGTCGCGGGCATCTGCGTCGCGGCCGTCGGGGTTTGTGTAGATCCATTGCTGGAATGCATCGACTGACGCGCAGTGCGAGAAGAAGTGCACTGTCCGCTCCAGAAGGTTGCGGCGCGCGCGCGGGACATCCTCCTCGGCGTAGTAGCCGCCGTGCCGGCGGTCGATGTGAGGCGAGGCGAGCAGCTCCATCGACATGGATGCGACCTCGGCCATCTCCGCGCCGGGGTGGCGCTGGAAGATCAGAGGCAGCTGCGCCGCCTCGAAGACGTGGAACGAGTGCCCCGCTTCGTGGAGCAGGGTGCGCACGTCCTCGTCGATCCCGACCGCGTTCATGAATATGAGCGGCAGCTTTCGGACGGGCAGCGAGTCACAGAAACCGCCGGGCGCCTTGCCCTTGCGATTGTCGAGGTCGAGCAGATCAGCGCCGGCCATGGTCTGGAAGTAGCCGCGAAAATCAGGATCGACGTGACCGAAGACGCCGGCTGACTGGTCGACGAGCTCGCCCACGTCTGAGTACGGTTTGAGCGGCGTCCGGCCTTTCGGGTCGACCCAGCTGTCCCACGGTCTCAGGTGGTCCAGGCCAAGGTGCTTGCGCCGCACCTCGAGCAGGCGCTGGACGGCGGGCCGCACCGCCGTCTCGACTGCTTCGTGAAAACGAAAACAGTCGTCGGGCGTGTAATCGAACCGATTCTTTTCGCGGTGCACGTAGTCGCGGTAGTTGTCGAATCCGGCATTTCTCGCGACCTGCTGGCGCAGGTCGTACATGCGATCGAAGAAGTTCGCGAGCGTGTCGCGCTGCTCGATGTACGGCTTGAACTGCGACCGGAACGCGCGCTCGCGCACCGCGCGGTCGCTGGCCTCGAGGTACGGCCACATCTGCTGCGGTGTCTTCTCGATCCCATCCCAGTCGACGCTCATGGCGCCGATCACCTTCGCCCACTCCGTCGAGAGCCTCGCGAGCTCGCCGAAGATCGGGACGTTGGCCTCGCTGAACAGCTCGACCTGGTTGCGGAACTTTCGGACCATGACCTCGAGGCCTGGCCGGACGTAGCCGAGGTCGATCAGGCGCCGTTGAAGCCTCGAGCGCTGCTCATCTGCCTTCGGATCGATGTCGCTGCCGAACCGCAGGTGGGCTTCCTCGGCCGCTACGTCCGCTGTGTTGATGCAGTAAGCGAAGTTCGCGAGCGCGGCGGCTTCGGCGAGGAGCGACTCGAAGCTTGACCAGTCCGTGAGCCAGTCTTCGACGTTCTCGCGGTTCAGTGGCCGCGCGGCGAGCTCTTCGTAGAATGGCGCGACGTCCTGCCAGGTCGCGCTCTTGAACGCGTCCGAAGTCAGAGGTAAAGCGATCACCACACCACCCCGCGACAAATGCTAATCACACGCGTCAAGTGAAATCTTCATCGCTTCCACTGCCCCGAGAGGTGCGCGCTGCGGCCGAGGGCGCGCTCGGCGGTGGCGCGGTCAAAGAGGAGTTCGCCTGGATGAGCTGGGCCGGGACCGTGTGGCGCCTCGCGGGCGACACCGGCTCGGTGTTCGTCAAGCGCGCGGCCCAGCTCGAGGGCGAGCGCGACCGGCTGGCCTGGCTTGTCGGCCGCTGGCCGGTGCCCGAAATTGTCGGCTTCTTCCGTGCCTCCGGCGATGAATGGCTCGTCACCCGCGCGCTCGAAGGGGTGCCCATGTTTCATCCGTCTGTCGGTTGGTCGCACGAACGGGTCGCCGCGGAGCTGGGGGAGATCCTGCGCCGGCTGCACGCCACTGACGCGCACGACTGCCCGTTCGGCCTGCGAAAGGCCGGCCACGTGCTGGTGCACGGAGATTTCTGCCTGCCGAACGTCCTCGTGCACGACGGAAAGCTGAGCGGCCTGGTCGACCTCGGGGGCGCTGGACTTGCCAGTCCCGAAACAGACCTCGCGGCCGGGGTGTGGACGCTTCAATACAACTACGGCAAGGGGTTCGCGACGGCATTTCTCGACGCGTACGGCTGGCCGCCGATGACCGAGCCGGCCATCGAGAAGCTGCGCCGCAAGTACGCGCGCTAGAGGCCCGGCCCCTTCGCGGGGACTCTAGGTCGCGGGGACCACGGTTTCAACCGCGCGCCAGCAGTACCAGGCGGCGATCGTGCGGTACGGGCGGAAGATCTCGCCCTCCGCTTGAAGCGCGCGCGGAGTGATCAGCTGGCGCTTGCGGTGGGCGACCGTCCAGCCCTTGCGAACCCCGTAGTCGTCGACCGGCCACACGTCGAGCCGGCGCAACTGGAAGATCAGGAACATCTCGGCGGTCCACGGCCCGATGCCCCGGACTGTGACCAGCCTGACTTTCAGGTCATCGTCGGACAGCGAATCGACGTCGCCCAGCGGCACCGTGCCGTCGGCGACCTTCCGCGCCAGGTCCGTGATCGCGGCCTCCTTCGGGCCGCTCACGCCCGCCGCGCGCATCACACCCGCCGGCAGCGCCAGGACCGCCGTAGGCGACGGGGCGTCCGCAAACAGCTTGAGGAAGCGTCCGTGGATCGCCGTCGCCGCGGCGCCCGCCAGCTGCTGGTACATGATCGACCGCACAAGGGCGCCGAAGTTGTCGTCGAGCGGCCCCCGCAGGTTGACCGGACCTGCGCGCTTGATCAGCTTGGCAAGGGCCGGATCCCGCCTGGCAACAAGGCGGGTCCCCTTCGCGATCTCTGCCGGAGTCGCTCTCCGCGGCTCGACGCCTGCCGTTTAAGCGAACTCCGACATGAACTGGGAGAACTGCTCGCGATTCAGCCGGAGCTCATCCTCGCCGAAGTCCATCAGTGGCCTCTGCGGGATGCGCTCGGTCGTGACGAAGTCGTCCATCTTGGTGTCGACGTAGAGGAGTCCGGTGATCAGGTGCCCCTCGGTGCGCCCTTCCTCGATGACCTGAATGGCGGCGCGGCGGTCGGTGGGATCGTGGTCTTCGCCGAGCTTCTTCAACACGATGTGCGACCCATCGTGCAGCTGTACATCGCGCACCGTCCCGGGCTCGTAGTCGACGTGAACTTCCTCGAAGAACGGGATGAACGAGACGTCCGCGATCGACTCCTCGTGATCCTTGACCCAGCTGTAGCTCTTTGTCGAGCCGTCGTGGTCGTTGAAGGTGACGCAGGGCGAGACGATGTCGAGGATCGCGGTGCCACGGTGCGCGATCGCGGCCTTGATCAGCGGCACGACCTGCTTGCCGTCGCCGCTGAACGACCGGGCGACGAAGGAGCACCCGAGCGCCAGGGCGACGGCGCACGGGTCGATCGGCTGGAACGTGTTGACCGCGCCCTTCTTCTGCACCGATCCGAGGTCGGCGGTGGCTGAGAACTGGCCTTTGGTCAGGCCGTACGTGCCGTTGTCTTCGATGATGTACGTGCAGTCGACGTTGCGCCTGATCATGTGCATGAACTGGCCGAGCCCGATCGACGCGGTGTCACCGTCGCCCGATACGCCCAGCATGATCAGCTGGCGGTTCGCCACGTGCGCGCCCGTCGTCAGCGCCGGCATCCGTCCGTGCACGCCGTTGAAACCATGGGCAGTCTCGACGAAGTAGGCGGGCGTCTTGGACGAGCAGCCGATGCCCGACATCTTGGCCAGCATGTGCGGCTCCACCCCGAGCTCGTGCAGCGCCTTGATCATGTGGTTGGTGATCGAGTTGTGGCCGCAGCCCGCGCACAACGTCGTGGCGGCGCCTTTGTATGCGTCGCGGGGAAGACCGACCCGGTTCAGCGTTGTGCTCATGCGGGCACGAGCTCCTGTTGCTTCAGCGGCTCGATGATCGCCGCTGCCGGGATGGGTTGACCGTTGTAGTGGCGGATCGAGCGCACGCGGTCGACGAGCTCTGGCGGCAGGGCGAGCCGCACGAGGTCGAAGAGCTGACCGTCACGATTTTGCTCGACGACGTACGCGCGCTCGTGGCGGCCGATGAACCGCGCCACCTCATCGCTCAGGGGCAGCGCGCGCACGCGCAGGTAGTCGACGTCGACTGATTCCCGCGCCTCGCGCACGGCGGCGTCCGTGGAGCCGAAGGCGATGAGGCCGATCTTCTTGCCCGCCTCGTCGATCACTGGCGCCGGCATTGCC
>DASZJK010000101.1:0-6969 GCA_035948155.1 Candidatus Dormiibacterota bacterium | reverse complement strand
GCAGAAGATGTGCGCGTCGTTGAGAGCAAACGAGCGCACCCGGTTGAGCCCGGCAAGAGTTCCCGACCGCTCGTAGCGCCAGTTGTTTCCGATCTCAGCGATGCGCATCGGGAGGTCCCGATAGCTGCGCAGCTCGTTTTGATAGATCACGATGTGGTGCGGGCAGTTGACCGGCCGCAGCTCGAGCTCCTCGCCGTCTTCGAACTTCATCGGCGGGTACATGTACTCGGAGTACAGCTGCGCGTGTCCGCTCTGCCGGTACAGGTCAAGCCTCGCCACGTCCGGCGTCCGCACGTGGAGGTAGCCGCGCATCAGCTCCTCGTCGACGATGAAGCGCTCCAGCTCGCGGCGGATCGTCGCACCATCCGGCAGCCACAGCGGTAGACCGGGTCCAACCCGGTCGTCGACCGCAAAGAGCTTCAGGTCCTTGCCCAGCTTCTTGTGGTCGCGCTTCTCCGCCTCTTCAAGGAACTTCAGGTAGTCATCGAGCCCGCGCTGCGTCTCCCACGCGGTCCCGTAGATGCGAGTCAGCTGTGGCTTCTTCTCATCGCCCCGCCAGTAGGCCCCCGCAACGCGCTGCAGCTTGAACGCCTTTAAGTCGCGGGTCGACTTCACGTGCGGCCCGAGGCACAGGTCGAGAAAATCGCCTGTGCGGTACACGCTCACGCCGTCCCCCGAGACTTTGTCGTTGATCAGCTCGAGCTTGTAGTCCTGGCCGCGCTTGCGGAACTCCTCGATTGTCTTGTCACGCGGCAGGATCTCGTGCTCGAAGGACCGACCTTCCTGGGCGATCTTGCGCATGCGCGACTCGATGGCGGGCAGGTCAGCCTCGGATATGGGCCTGCCGAATTCGAAGTCGTAATAGAAGCCCGGAGGCTCCTTGATGGCCGGTCCGATGGCGTATTTCGCGCCCGGGTAGAGCTCGGTGACAGCAGCCGCCAGCAGGTGCGCAGTCGAATGCCGCAGGATCTGCAGCGGATCGTCTGTCGCTTCGTGGTCGCCGTAATCAGGCATCGGGTCGTCCAGTATATGAAGGCTCTTGAACTGGACCGCGATCGTCGACACCCTCGGTTATCCGTCGGCGGGACTGGGCATCCTGATCGAGAGCACCGGCATTCCGTTCCCAGGCGAGACTCTGCTGCTGCTCGCTGCCGCGTGGGCGGCGGCAACTCATCACTCCATCGCGCTGGTGATCCTTTTCGGGTTCCTCGGCTCGACCGTCGGCGCGGACCTCGGCTACTACCTCGGCTACAGAGGCGGAAGGCCTTTCGTCGAGAGGTTCGGCGCCACGCTGAGAATCAGCCCAGAGCGCCTGGCGAGGGCCGAGCTCTTCTTCGCGCGTCACGGCGACAAGACGATCATCGGCGGGCGGTTCATCCTCGGCCTGCGCACGTGGGCATCGATGCTGGCGGGCATGGCGCGCATGCCCTTCTGGCGATTTCAGGCGTTCAGCGCGATCGGCGGTCTCCTCTGGGCGACCGTGATCGGTGTGGCGGGTTACCTGCTGGGGAGCAACCTGGCGCTGCTGGAGACGATCCTTCGCGACGTGGGCATCGGCGGCCTGGTCGTCATTGCACTGATAGCGGCGGTTTTGATCGTGGCTGAGCTGCGCGTAACCCGCCGGCCATGACTCCGAGCCCGCCGCCGAGCAGCAGCAGCCCCAGCCCGCCGAGGACCTGCGCGGTCCCGATCGTGTCCGCGAGCGCGGCGGCGACCAGGACGGGTAGCGCCGACACGCCGTTGATCACCATGTAGAGCAGCGCGAATATGCGGCCGCGGATGGCGTCGCTGGTCGACTCCATCAGGTAGGTGACGGCGGGGATGAGGATGGCGCCGAACTCGACCCCGAGAAGCAGGCTGAACGTGGCGCCGGTGATCCGGTTGTGGACCTGCAGGTCGGCGAAATGACGCATCGCCTCGGGCACGGCCGCGAGCGCGAGCAGGGTCAGACCGTTCGCGAGCAGCGAGCCCGCGAGCAGGCGCGAACGGTCGACGTTGCGCAGGAACTGTCCCAGCAGAACGGCGCTGAGGATCGCGCCCGCGGTGGCGGGCCCGAGGATCACGTACGTGTCCTGCGCCGCGATGCCGAGGACCTTGCTCACGTACGCGGGGGCGAGGGTGTAGAGCATGAACAGCACGAGGATCGCGATGGTGACCTGGCCGAACGCCAGGCGCAGGCCGCGCGAAGACCGCATGGCGTCGATGCCTTCTTTGAGGTCGAGCAGCATCACGCGAAAACGACTAGCGCTCTCTTCGACCGGTGATTCCCGGTGGCGCGCGAGGTGCGGAATGTCGGAGGCGAAGATGAGCGTTGCGGCGATGATCAGCAGCACCACGGCGCACCAGTAGGGCGCGTAGAGGTCGATTCTCGAAACGACTGGCGCGAGAACACCCCCCACGACGAGAGTCAGGACAGAGGTGAGCAAGGCCATCGAGTTGGCGGTGATGAGCATCGACCGCGGCAGCACGGTCGGTATCACCGCCGCCTCTGCGGGCGCGAACAGCTGGCCGACGGACGAGAACAGGAATGCGATCAGGAGCAGGTGGAGGAAGTCGTCCTTCACACCGGGGATCAGCGCCGCGATCGGAATGGCGACCACGACCAGCGCACGCCCGAGGTTGCTCCAAATCATGATCTGCTTGCGGTTCAAGCGATCGGCGATCACACCCGCCGGCGGCGCCAGCAGCACCGCGGGGACCGTGTACGCGAGCAGCGTCACCGCGACCGGCGTGCTCCCGTGGGAGATGTTGTAGGCGAGGATGATCAGCGAGAAGAGCAGGAACTTGTCCGCCAGCTGGGCCGCTAGCTGGGCGAACCAGATGTTGCGGAATGCGGTGTGCCGCAGAGCGCCACGGAAGCCGCCGGGAGACTCGACCGGCAGGCGGATCGGTTCCATGCGTCGGCAAGCCTAACGATCGAACCTAGGATTTGACTGCGCGGTAGATCGCCTCCCATTCACGAAGACTCAGGGTCTGGGGTCGTCGCGCGGGATCGATCCCGAGCTCAGGCAGGCCACGAAACCCCCTCCTCGCAAGGACCCCGCCGAGCTGCTTGCGCCGGAACTGAAAGACCTCTTCGACGAAGCGGAAAAACGCGTCGAAGTCGTCGACATCGACGGCCGGTTTGGGCCGCACCTCGAGCACCACGAGCGCGGAATCGACCTTCGGCGCCGGCTCGAACGAGCTCGCCGGGATCGTGAACAAGATCTTCGCCTCGGCGAACACCTGGACGGCCACGGTGGCAAGGCTCGCGCCCGTGGGCGCGGTCCATCGCTCCGCGACCTCCTTCTGCACGACCAGCGACAGGCGTCTCGGACGGACCTCCGCACGCCCGTGGCGTGGAGGCCCCAGAAGGTTGCGGATCAAAGCGCCAGTCAGGTTGTAGGGGATGTTGCCCGCAACGATGTCGCCGCTGACGTCGAGGCGAAGGATGTCGCCCTCGACGATGTCGATGTTCGCCGCGTCGCGTGTGACCTCACGAAGCGCCGGCAGCAGGTCTCGATCCAGCTCGACCGCCACGACGCGTCGCGCACGCTGGGCGAGCGCGATGGTCAGCGTGCCCACGCCGGCGCCGACCTCGAGCACCAGGTCTTCTCGCGTCGCGCCGGCCGCATCCGCGATCGCATCGCGCATCAGGGGATCGATCAGGAAGTTCTGGCCGAGGCGGTGCTTGAGCGTGATCCGGTGTCTCCCCAGCAGCGCTGCGAGCTGCTGCGGGTCCCCTGGATCGATCATTACTTCATCTTTTGGAATAACGCGATCGCGTTGGCGCGCTCCTGGTCGCCCAGCTGCTCGAGCCCGATCTCGCGGAGCTCGGCCACCATCTGCGCCGTATCGGTCAGGTAAGCCGGACGGTTGGGAACGCCCATCCGCTGCTGCGCGTTGCCGTAAGGCGAGTCGGTCTCCAGCAGCAGCCGATCCGCCGGACATCTCTTCACCACCTCGCGCAGCTCGGTCCGGCTCGGGCGAGTGATCAGTCCGGCGAACGACAGGTAGAAGCCAACCTCGAGGAATCGCTGCGCCCAATCCCAGTCGAGCGCGAAGTAGTGCATGACGCCGCGCAGCGAGGCATGTCGCTTGATGGCGGCCAGCAGCTCCTCCGACGCCCCGCGATTGTGGACCGACACCGGAAGGTCGAGCGAGGTCGCGATCCCGAAAAGCTCGTCGAGGCGCTGGACCTGGAGATCGCGTGGCGGGCCGCCGACGTGCTCGAAGTCGAGGCCGATCTCCCCGATGGCGACGACCATCTCGTCGCGGGCAAGGCGGCCGAGGGCGTTCAGGTCGGGCTCGGCCGGCTCGAGCGGGTAGTGGCCCACGCCCGCCCACACCTCCTCGTAGGCGTGCGACAGCGAAACCGCGTTCGAGCTCCGCTCGAGGTCGACCCCGACGGCGATCAGGCGCGTCACTCCCGCGGCAACGGCCTGCTGCACCACCTCGGTGGCGTCGCCCAGCTCCTCGATGTGGAGATGGGTGTCTACGAAGATGCGGCCGCCTCCTCTGAGTCCTCGTCCAGGCGCTTGAAGAGCGGCTGCGGCTCGGGCAGCTTTCGTCCAGGTTCCAGCTGCGAGGGATGCCACCGGTCGCGCGCGTCGTAGTCGCCGGTTATGACTCGATGCGTGCCGAGGTCTTTCACCTCGGGCTGTGGCGCGATCACGTCGTCGTATCCAAGCATCGAGTGCAGCCGCTGCGACGAAAACGGAAGGAACGGCGTCAGCATCGTCTTCAGGTTGTCGACGCAGCGCAGCGCGACGTAGAGGACCGTGCCTGCCCGCGCGCGGTCGCTCTTGATCGTCTGCCACGGCTGCTCCGTGCCGAGGTAGACATTGACCCGCGACGCCATCGTCATCGCGTGCTTGAGCGCGTTTTGAAAACGCGCCTGCTCGAGCTGATGGGCGACGTAGTCGAGGGCGGCCTCGACCTCTTTGATCAACGCTTCGTCGGTCGCCGTCAGCGACCCCGGCTGCGGCACGGCGCCGAAGTTGCGATGCACGTTGACCAGCGTGCGATGCACGAGGTTGCCCCACGTCGCGACGAGCTCGTCGTTGTTGCGGCGGATGAACTCGGCCCAAGTGAAGTCGGTGTCCTGGTTCTCGGGGCCGGCGATCATCAGGTAGTAGCGCAGCGCGTCCGCGTCGTAGCGGTCCAGCACGTCCTTGACGTAGATGACGTGACCGCGGCTCGTCGAGAACTTCGAACCCTCCATGTGGAGGAACTCGCTCGCGACGATCTCGTCCGGGAGATGCCGGTCGCCGGCCGCAAGCAGGATCGCGGGCCACAGGACCGTGTGGAACGTGATGTTGTCCTTGCCCATGGTGTAGTAGTGGCGCGAGTCTGGGTTCTGCCACCAGTCCTTCCAGGCCTCCGGCTTGCCCTGGTTGGCGGCCCACTCGATCGACGCCGACAGGTAGCCGATGACCGCGTCGAACCACACGTAGATCCTCTTGGCGGGGTTGTCCTCCCATCCGGGCAGCGGCACGGGGACGCCCCAGTCGAGGTCGCGCGTGATGGCGCGGGGCTTGAGGTTGCGCACGAACTCGAGCGAGTATTTGCGGACGTTCGGCCGCCAGTCGTCGTGCGCCTCGATCCACTTCGTGAGCTGATCACCAAACGCCGGCAGGTCGAACAAGAAATGCTCCGTCTCGCGGAACTCGACCGGCGCGTCGCTGCCGCGCTGATGCGGATCGATCAGGTCGGCGGGGTCCAGCTGGTTGCCGCAGTTGTCGCACTGGTCGCCGCGCGCCTCCATGTAGCCGCAGATCGGGCACTTGCCCTCGATGTAGCGGTCGGGGAGCGTGCGGCCGGTGGCGGGGTCGAACGCGCCCATCTGCGTTTCCTTGAGCAGAAAGCCCTTCTCGTACAGCGTCAGGAACAGCTCCTGCGTCACGTCATAGTGGTTGGCCGTCGTCGTCCGCGTGAAGATGTCGTACGTCATGCCGAGGCGGACCAGGTCGTCGACGATGATCGAGTTGTTCTGGTCGGCGAACTCCTTCGGAGGGATGCCCTTCTTGTCCGCCTCGTATGTGATCGGCGTCCCATGCTCGTCGGTGCCGCTCGCCATCAGCACGCGCGAGCCTCGCAGGCGTTCAAAACGCGCCAGGACGTCACCGGGCACGGCGAACCCGACCACGTGACCGATGTGACGCGGACCGTTGGCGTACGGCCATGCTGGAGCGATCAGAACGTGTCGTTGATCAGCCACCGGAAATCACAACTGTAAACTCGCCGCGCGCGCGGTCACCCAACGCGGCCCGCACCTCTGCCGCGGTTCCGCGCAGCACCTCTTCGTGGACCTTGGTCAGCTCTCGGGTCACGGTCAAGCTCCGCTCAGGCAGCGATTCCGCGATGAGCGCCAGCGACTTCCCGATCCGGTAGGGCGATTCGAAAGCGACGGCGGGCCTCGGATCGTCGCGCAGCGTATCGAGCAGCCGGCGCATGTCGCCTGGCTTGCGCGGCAGGTAACCGAGGAATGTGAAACCGGGTCCGCCGTAGCCTGCGATGGACAGCGCCGCCGTCACCGAGCTCGGACCTGGAATCGGCACGACGGTATGACCTGCGGCCCAGGCGGCGGTCACAAGCGCCTGGCCAGGATCGGAAAGCGTGGGCGTGCCGGCGTCGCTAACGAGCGCGACGTCGCCCTCGTCGAGCGCTGCCATCACGCGCGGCAGCCCACGCCGCTCGACCGGAGCTCGGTAGCTGATGAGCGTCTTACGGATGCTGTTCCGCGCCAGCAATCGTGCGGTGACGCGCGTGTCCTCGGCCGCGATTGCAGAGACCTCGCCAAGGACGCGGATCGCTCTAGCGCTGACGTCCTCGAGGTTTCCGATCGGAGTCGCCACCACGTAGAGCTTGCTCAAACGCCTTCGAGCCAGGCGCCCACCCGCCCGGCGACCTCCCCGCCGGGGCCGACGAAGCGCGATGCCGGCGGCAGCACCTGGAGGAAAGTCTTGCCGTAGTCGCGGCCGAGGATGC
>DASZJK010000100.1:0-1526 GCA_035948155.1 Candidatus Dormiibacterota bacterium | reverse complement strand
GGCGACAGCACTGCTCGAGAGATTGCTGACGGCGGCATCCGCGTTGAGAGCACGCGGTTCGGCGACTTCACGGCATCGGTGAAGGCGGCCCCGCTCCTTTCGGAGCCGGTCGACGCGGTGATGATCACCGTCAAGGCGACGCATCTCCAGGAGGCGATCGATAGAGTTCCGCCGCCGGTTCTCGGCGACGCGCTTGTCATCCCGTTTCTCAACGGCCTCGAACACGTCGAGATCCTCCGTCGCGTCTACCCGCCCGACCGTGTCGTCCCCGCGGCGATTCGCATCGAGAGCGCGAGGCTTCGTCCAGGGTTGATCCGCCACACGAGCCAACTTGCCGGCATAGAGATAGGGCCCGCGGCGGAACAGGTCGCAGCCCGCCTGCGCGCCGCGGGTTTCGACGTGCGGATCAGGGCGGACGAGAAGCTGATCATGTGGGAGAAATTTCTGTTTCTGGCGCCGATGGCCCTGCTGACAACGGTTGCGCGCGCCAACGTCGGCACGGTTCGCACCGACCGGCGCAAGGATCTGACCGCGCTGCTTGGAGAGGTGACCTCGGTCGCCCGCGCGGACGGCGTGGCGATCGACCCGGCGGCGGTCCTCCGGTTCATCGATGCGGTGCCGGGTTCGATGGAGACTTCGATGCAGCGCGACCAGGCGGCGGGTCGCCCGCTCGAGCTCGATGCGCTCGGTGGAGCGCTGCTCAGGCGCGCCGGCAGGGTTGGGATCGAAATGCCGGTGACCCGCCGGCTGGTCGGAGAGATCGCGGCGCGCCTCTAGTACGTCCGCTTGATCACGTCGCGCTCCATCAGCGCGACCGCGCGGGACACGACATCGAGCAGCGGCGACCGGGCCTGGCGCAGCGCGAACTCGAGCTGGCGGAGCAGCGAGTAGACAGCCTTCATCGCCTTGATCGCGTCGCCGATATCGACGTTGGCCGGAAGCGGGATGCGGTCGAGCGGCTCGGCCGAGGCCCACCGATAGGCGAAGTCGATGTAGTCGTGAGACGGCTGGCGCAGGTTCGGTTCGTCCAGCTCGCGCTCCATGTCGGCGAACCGGAAGTAAAGCGAGCGGATGAGTCGCGCGGTCTGCGCGATCGCGTGCGTGGGATAGCGGCGGTGTGCGTGGGGCTGACGATCGCGGCCGCGTTCCCGATCCTCCGCCGCGAGCATCACCATCACGGCGCACAGCTCTTCGGGCGTCAGACCCTCGAACCAACCGAGCCACACGGCCTCGGCAACGAGGATGGTGTTCTCGCCGTAGACGCGCGCCGCGAACAGGCCCTTGTCCGTGGGCTTGTCGTGGGCGAGGAATCCGCCCTCGGCCAGGATCCGCGAGAGCCGTCGCAGCTTCCGCGGGTACTCGTCCATCTGGCCGGTCACCTCGCGCTGGCCGCGTTCGAGCTCCTGCTGCAGCGAGCGGATCTCGCCGTACCTGTGAAGCAGCTCGCCGAACCGGGGCGAGCGCACGACCTTGAGCTTGCGCTGGCGCTCGAGCAGGCCCTTCGCCTCGACCTCGAGCCGGTTCAC